>JAUPLS010000075.1 GCA_030836805.1 Campylobacterota bacterium
AAACGTATTCGAGGCAACTTCTTGGTGCTTAAGATGCCTAAAATAAGATTTATACCATCTGTCAAAATCATATGATGCATTTCCGCGTTTAAGCAGCATGAAAAAACCTTTGTTTTTGTTTGATTATCTACAATAACCACATAATACTATATTATGTGGTTATTGTAAAGCCTATTTATATGATAAATTGATAGTTTGGAAATAACAAAAATTATGTGCATAAATGCGAGTCTATTTATGTGGAAGTAATTCAATGCAAATCAAAAGTACTGTTATTTAGTCCTGGTATTATGTGGTGATTTGTAATTGTGCATTCTCATCTTTTATCTGAAAAATTAAGATAATTTTAGCCGGTGATGGCATTTGGTATTTTTGTTGCATTAGCCGAGTATGAGAGGGGATTAATTAAAGAAAGAACGATAGGAAGGTTAAAAGCTGCAAGGGCAAAAGGGGAGAAACGGCGGCAGAAAATATCGGTCTACAAATGCTCAAGTAAAACTTGTGTAAAGAACTTGGAATATCAAGCCCAACTTTTGAGGAAGTTTATATATGCCCCAAAACAAACTTATTGCTTCAAATGTTCAAACCATTCAAGCATGTCCATTTTTTCCCACGGATAGTTCTCATAGCCGACTTGGCCGTTGGCGGCGACATCAGCATAAAGAAAATTATCAACAGAAGGCTTGTCTAAACTGAATTTGTCGGTAATCCATCTTGGGGTCAATTCAAATTTTTCAAAAATTTTTTCAGATAATGCTTCGTCTGTTAGTATTGTAAGAGAAGTGCCTAACGTATCTACGCTAAGCGAGATAGGTTTTGGTTCGGCAATAACATAGCTCATCTGCACTAATGCTTTTTTCGCCAAACCTGCTGCAACGATATGTTTGGCAATCCATCTGGAAGCATACAGTGCCGACCTGTCAACTTTGGAGTAATCTTTAGAGCTTTGCGAGCCTCCTCCGATCGGCGCATAGCCTCCGTAAGTATCACAGACTACTTTTCTGCCTGTTAATCCGGAATCTGCAATAGGGCCATGCACAACAAATCTGCCGGTATTGTTAATATAAAAGGTGATTTTCTCTTCATCGTAATGCCCTTTTGCAAAACCGACGTTTTCTCGTATCAGTTTTTTGACAAGCGCTTGCACCTGTGCGATGGGAATATCTTTATTGTGAGAGATTGCAACAACGATTTTTGAGACAAAAAGTGGCTTGCAAGCATCAAAATTTGCTTTGGTGCCATAATCCATGAGTACCTGTGTTTTAAGATCGACTCCAAAAATTTTCGGATGCATTTTTGCATACGCATAAAGCACGTCACGTATCTCTCTGGCATACATGAGTGCCGTGGGCATAAAATCATCTCGTTCACTCGTTGCATAACCAAACATAAGCCCTTGGTCTCCGGCTCCTATCTCACGGCCTTTTTTAACAACTCCCATCGTGATATCTGGAGACTGCTTGCTTACAAACACGCTGATATCACACTCTTTTGGATCAAGGGTTTCCTCGGAAGTAAAACCGCTTTCCGGATAACCGATTTTCATAAACGCATCTTGAACTATTTTACTATAAAATTCATGGTTGACATGAACTTTAGTTTTGACCTCGCCGCCAATGATCACGTGCTTGCCGCTCAACATTACTTCGGTAGCAACTTTGGCTTCAGGATCCTGCTGCAACAGGGCGTCCACAATAGAATCTGCAATAATATCGGCACATTTATCCGGATGTCCTGCTGACACGGCTTCAGAAGCAAAAAGATACATATTTTTCCCTTTTTTATTTTATATACTGTAGCATACCAAAAAAATAGTAAGAGCTATCCAGAATGCTCTTTTAAAATGATTAGTTATGATATAAATAAGATTTAATTTTTTTAGTGAAAATACTTGACAATAGTTGACTAAGGCTATATAATAATTTATAAAAACAAAAGGAGTTATTATGTTACTGACAAAATTTGATCCTGCAAAAGACTTTAGAGAGTTAGAAGAGAGGTTGATGACCGCTTTCAATGTTCCATCTTCTACTTCCGGCAAAATGGAACTCGCCAATATTTCCGGATTTACTCCTGCGGTAAACACCAGAGAAGGTGAGTTTGCATATCACATTGAAGTAGACCTGCCCGGTGTAAGCAAAAAAGATATTCATGTAGACCTCAAAGATGACGTATTGACAATCTGCGGTGAAAGAAAAATCAAAAACGAAGTTAAGAAAAAAGATTATTACAAAATGGAAAGCAGCTACGGCAAATTCCAAAGAAGTTTTACATTGCCTGAAAATGCAGACAGCGAGAATATCAAAGCAAATTGTGAAGACGGAATGCTAGAAGTTGTTATACCGAAAATGAAAAAAATCGATAAAGATATTAAAAAGATTGAAGTAAAATAACTTTGTTGGGACCGTTCATAATTCTGTGTCAATCGGGTAAAATAACACATACCCAAGGACACAGAAATGAAAATAGAAATAGATGTAGAGCAATTTGCTAAAGACATTAAAGCCGGTAAAAGTATCAGCGGTGCTGATGGAGCATTGGGCTCGCTCATTAAACAACTCACA
>JAUPLS010000076.1 GCA_030836805.1 Campylobacterota bacterium
CCCAAAATCTTTTCAAAAACATATCTGTTAAGATGTGTTTGATCAAAATTGGTGTGCATTGCTATAAGCGATTGTTTTTTAAGAATCAGCTTTTCAAGCAGGTTTGAAGGGTATCTGGCAAAATCAAGCTGAGACAGTTTGGCAAATATCAAAGGATGATGCACTATAAAAAGTGTTTTTTCGGGTGCCTGCTCTATCATCGTTTCATCCAAATCCAAAGAAACCACAATTTGAGATATTTCACGCATTCTGTTGCCTACGATAAGTCCTGAATTGTCCCACTTTTCTTGAAGTTCAAAAGGGCTTATTTTATTAAGAAAATCATATATTTCCTGCAATTTCATTTCCGTCTCGCTTTATCAAAAAGTATTGCAAATCATTGCATCCCACAATTATTGATTTTTAATTTGCTAATTTTTTACTCTGTTGCTGCGCTCTTCTTCCTGCGACTTATACAGCTGGGCGCACCCGATGGCAAGCTCTCGCACCTTTAAAATATAATTTTGTCTCTGTGCTTGAGAGATAGCTTTTCTAGCATCAAGTATATTAAATGCGTGTGAGGCCATCATGCATTGATCATAGGCAGCAAGCGGCAATCCATGTTCTAAACAAAGAAAACACTCACTGCTGGCATCATCAAAATGTGTCAAAAGTTTTTCTACCGTTGCTACTTCAAAATGATATTTTGAAAATTCATACTCACTCTCTTTGTGCACATCTGCATAGGTGGTAATCTGATCTTTGTTTTGATTCCAAACGATATCAAAGACCGATTCAACCCCCTGGAGATACATCGCTAAACGCTCTGTTCCGTAAGTGATCTCTACGGCTACAGGATCACAAGAAATCCCGCCTACTTGCTGAAAATAGGTAAACTGGGTGACTTCCATCCCGTCCAGCCACACTTCCCATCCAAGCCCCCATGCGCCAAGGGTTGGAGATTCCCAATTGTCTTCAACAAAACGAATATCATGTTGAGCAAGATCAAGCCCTAAATACTCCAATGACTTTAAGTAAAGCTCTTGGATATTATCCAGACTTGGTTTGATCAAAACTTGAAACTGATAATAGGCGCCTAGCCTGTTTGGATTTTCTCCATAACGGCCATCCGTAGGCCGTCTGCTTGGCGCCACATAAGCTGTACTCCATGGCTTATTGTCCAAACTCCGCAGAAGTGTTGCGGGATGAAAAGTTCCTGCCCCGGCAGGAATATCGTAAGGTTGAACGATATTGCATCCTTGTTGTGCCCAAAATTGTTGTAATTTGAGAAGCAACTCGCTAAAAGTGATTGTATTTTTATTCATCTATATTCCTAATCTCTTTTAAAATCTTAAAGTTTTACTTCTATCTCGACGGAGTCAAGTTCTACTTTTTTTGCTTTGCTAATTCTATCTTCTTGCAGCTTCACACGAAGCTCATCGTCATTTAATGCCATGATCTGAATAGCAAGATAGGCTGCATTGACTGCACCTGCTTTACCGATAGCTACGGTTCCCACCGGCATGCCTCCGGGCATCATCACCGTACTTAGCAACGCATCTTCTCCTCGAAGCTCGCCGCTTGCCATCGGAACACCAAGCACCGGTTTAATGGTAGATGCAGCCAATGCGCCCGCTAAATGCGCCGCCATTCCCGCTGCTGCTATAAAAACCTGTGCGCCTTTGCTCTCAGCTTCCTTAACATAGTTTTTGGTTCTCTCCGGACTTCTGTGCGCAGAGGAGATGATAAGTTCATACGGTACACCAAACTTTTCAAGTGTTATGCTGCACTCTTTCATCACTTCATAGTCACTTTTACTTCCGATAACAATAGATACGAATTTCATGATCTTCCTTTTTTATAAAATAAATTCTCCTTGAAGAAGAGCAGAGCCCCTCTTCAATTCCTCTCACTGAAGCTTCGGCAGGCGCCTCGGGGTTTTCAATCTCCACATCCATTCTCTTCGGCCTTTATTAACCCTTTTTTAATAAGCGCCTCATCAATGCCTCGTCTTAATATCGTATAACCAGGCAACATTGTCGGCAAAACGATATTATTAAGATCACCGCTATGGATACATTCGAACTCTTTTCCTTTAAGTGAAATGAGTTTTTTAAATGTAAGCCAATATTTCCCATTTTTTTGTTCTATTTTGCCATATTCATTATCAATCTCTTGAAGTGTCGCTCCAACGGGCAAAACAATCTCTACAACATCTCCTATACAGGTTTTGTCTTTGCATTGCCAAGTTTTTCCATCCTCGCCCACGAGTGCGGCCACCTGATGTGTACCGTTTTGAATCGTAAAACCAAGTGATTGCGTATCATCTTTTTCAAAAGGGCGAGAGATAAGATAAGCATCAGTAAAACCTCTATTCTGTGTTGTATTCAACTCCTCCTGATAACGTTTTGCATCAAAATCATTAGCATAAAAATCATCAATTGCATGCCTATAGGCTTTAGTCACTACTGCTGCATAATAAGGAGATTTTGTGCGCCCTTCTATTTTCAGTGAATCTATCACTCCCGAAGAAAGAATTTCGTCTACGTGCGATGCCATATTCATATCTTTGGCATTCATAATATAAGTACCTACTCCAGCCTCTTCTTCAAGCCTAAAAGTAGTGTTTGTTTCAGGGTTATAAGCATAAATTTCATAAGGAAAGCGGCAATCATTGGCGCAGGAACCTCGGTTGGGCACTCTGCCTTTTTGTAATGCCGAGATAAGACAGCGTCCGCTATAGGCAAAACACATCGATCCATGTACGAAAATCTCTATCTCAAGCTCGGGTATGGCTGATTTGATCGCTTCACAATCCCTCAGGCTGATCTCGCGTGCAGCGATAATCCTTTTAACCCCCATATCATAATATACTTGCGCATCAAGTGCATTCATCACGTTCGCTTGTGTTGAGAGATGAATCGGGATCTTGGGGGCGATTTTGCTCGCCATCCTTACAACGCCCGGACTTGAAACAATCAAGGCGTCAGGATTTAGCTCTGCCATCTTTGCAATATGATTTTCATAAAGTTTGACTTGGGAATTAAAGGGAAAACTATTGATGGTTACATATACTTTTTTTTCTCTTTCGTGCGCATAAGCTATGCCCTCCGCAAAAGAATCTATATCGAACTCTTTTCCGGAGCGAATACGCAATGAAAAAGTGCTTGTACCGCCATATACGGCATCTGCACCATAATTCAAAGCGATTTTCATCTTCTCCAGATTTCCTGCGGGAGCTAAAAGTTCTACTTTGTTTTGATTTGTCATAATGATCCTATTCTCATTTAAGTGAGATGTATTTGGCTTTTATTTTACCACTAATAGGGTAAAACATAGATTTTATGTTAAAATTATTTAAAAACCAAACAGGTTTAGGTTGAACATAAAATGAAAATAGATTTGCATAACCATACTACTCGTTGCAATCATGCGGAAGGGACGATCGATGAATTCATCCAAAAAGCCATTGAGCTTGGCATAGATGTTTATGGATTTACAGAACATGCGCCCATGGATTTCGATAAAAAATACCGTTTGAGTTTTGATGAAATGGAAGATTATGCCAACGATGTAGCGATCGCAAAAGAGCGCTATAAAGACGACATCAGTATTCTTTTAGGATATGAAGTGGATTATCTTCCCGGCTATATGGATAAGCGTATATTGGATGCTGACGTAGATTACCTGATAGGCTCGGTACACTTTTTGGACAAGTGGGGGTTTGATAATCCGGAATTTATAAGTGGCTACAAAGATCGCGATATTGATGAGATATGGCAGGCTTATTTTGATGCCACAGAAAATATGGCAAAGAGCGGTAAATTTGACATTGTCGGACATCTGGATCTTATCAAGATATTTAAATTCATGCCCAAAAGAGATACAAGAATTCTTGCAAAAAATGCACTAAAAGCGATCAAGGCTTCCAATATGGTAATTGAACTCAATACAGCAGGATTACGCAAACCTATTGAAGAGATCTATCCCTCACGTACTCTTTTGGAAGAAGCTTATGCGCTTGATATCCCTATTACATTTGCTTCGGATGCGCACGCCGTTGAACACATAGGTTTTGGATACGAAAAAGCTGTGGCTCTGGCAAAAGAAGTAGGCTATACTAAGGCCATTACTTTTTATAAACGAGACAAAAAATCGATTATTTTTTAGGCAATTATTTCATAATATCTTATTTTGAAAAGTGAAATTGATTATTTTTTAGGCAATTATTTCATAATATCTTATTGTAGAATAGCTATAATATATTGATAAAATTAATTTGGAGGAACATCCGCTATGGGTAAATTTGTAAACAACATTGCAGAATTCAACACATTCTGTGAAGAAAATGAGGTAGAATTTGTAGATTTTAGATTTACAGACATAAAAGGAACTTGGCACCATATCACCTACAGAAAACATGCCGTAAGTGATACCATGCTTCAATCGGGCCTTCCTTTTGATGGCAGCTCTATCGATGCCTGGCAGCCAATCAACAAGTCAGATATGCTTTTAAAGCCTGACATTGAAACGGCTTTCCTTGATCCTTTCACGGCAGATAGTACTGTTATTGTAATTTGTGATGTGTATGATATTTACAAAAATGAACTTTATGCAAAATGTCCTCGTTCTATCGCTAAAAAATCACTAGAATATCTTGCTGCTGCCAACATTGGTGATGTTGCTTATTTTGGCCCTGAAAATGAATTTTTTATCTTTGACAGCGTGCGTATCTGGAATGGCATTAACGAAGCCGGCTACAGAGTAGATACTGAGGAAGGCAGCTGGAATGCTTCAACCAAATATAGCGAAACTGGGAATATGGGGCACAGAGCAGGCACCAAAGGCGGGTACTTCCCCGTTATGCCGATTGATACCATGGTTGACCTAAGAGCAGAAATGATGCATATTCTTGAAGAAGTAGGACTTGAAGTTATGCTTGGTCACCACGAAGTGGCGCAGGGGCAAGGTGAAATCGGTATTAAATTTGGGACGATGATCGAAGCTGCAGATAACGTTCAAAAATATAAATACGTTGTCAAGATGGTAGCGCACCTCAATGGAAAGACAGCAACATTTATGCCAAAACCGCTTTATGGTGACAACGGAAGCGGCATGCACGTTCACCAATCCATCTGGAAAGACGGCAAAAACCTTTTCTATAAACAGGGAGAATATGCCAACTTAAGCCAAACGGCACTTCACTACCTTGGCGGTATTTTTAAACATGCCAAAGCAGTTGCAGCCATTACAAACCCGAGTTCAAACTCTTATAGAAGATTGATTCCGGGATTTGAAGCGCCTTCTATCCTGACTTATTCTAGCCAAAACAGATCTGCTGCGTGTCGTATTCCTTATGGTGCCGGTGAAGCAGCTACAAGAATCGAAACAAGGTTTCCGGATTCTTCCGCATGCCCCTATCTTGCATTTGCCGCATTGATGATGGCCGGAATTGATGGTATAAAAAACAAATATATTCCAATTGGGCCAATGGATGAAGACCTCTTTGAGCTTACCCTTGATGAGATAAGAGAGAAAAAGATCCCTCAAATGCCTCATACTCTCAGAGAAGCACTTGAAGATCTTATTGCTGATAATGATTTCCTTCAACCGGCATTCAGTAAAGAGTTTATCACTGAATATCAGCACTATATGTTTAAAAGACAGGTGTGGCCGGACGAAGCAAGACCAACGGCATTCGATTTTTCAACAACTTACTCTTGCTAAAAACTTTTTTCGGGCACAATGCCCGAAAATCTTGTTATAGACATTTTTCTATCATTCTTCTATATAAATAATTTTCACCGATTCAAAAAATACAAAAGAAGAATTTTTTGCCTGCCTCACTGCCGATTGTGAATTTATTTATGAAAACAAAAAAGAATACAATTAGAAAAGCGTTCCACTGTCTTCTGATGCCGGAGTGGTCGGTACAATTTTTTTAGGATGCAAAGGATCATCCTCTTCTCTTATGGGGTCTTCATCAATACGAATTGTTTCAGCCAAACCGGTATCTTCTTCAATATTCACAATCTGTGATGTTTCATTCTCTTCATCTAATATCTGCGTATACTCATTAATCGACTCTTTTTTGGTTGTAGGAAAAGGTGAATCTTTGGTGTAGAGCTCCATTTTTCCATTATATTCTCCTCTAAATACCCCCTGAGGTATATCAAATGTACGCTTGGTATTAGGATAGAGTGCTAGCAGTTTTTGGTAATAATAAGCAAAAGCCGGTGCAGCAATAGCGCCCCCTGTTGCTTTTTTGCCTATAGGCTTATTGTCATCCCTTCCAAACCAAGAAATCGTTTCAATCGTTGGAGAATAACCGCAAAACCATGCATCAATACCTTCATTGGTTGTACCTGTTTTACCTGCAAGTTCTATACCTTGAACCTCTGCATTTTTTCCTGTCCCGCGCTTGATGACATCTTTAAGTATGTCTGTCATCAAATAAGCTTGTTCGGGTGTAGTGAAACCTTCTATTTCTTTAGGGCGTGTTTCGTAAATAACCGCCCCTTCTATGGAAATGATCTTACTCACAAGCCTTGGCTCAATCATATGCCCCTTATTGGCAAAAACAGAAAATATTTGTGCCATTTTAAGCGGACTAAGCCCAAGATTCCCAAGGGCAATAGACATATCCCTGGGGATATGAGGTACATCCAGAAAAGCTAGCCTTTTTCTAATTGTGTTAACCCCAATATCTGCTACAAGGTTAATCGTTGCTAAATTTCTTGAATGCACCAATGCTTCTCTCAAAGGAATAAATCCCTTAAAGTCTCTTTCATAGTTTTTGGGGGACCAGATCTTTGGTTTGCCATTATGATAGTATTGGAATGTTCTTGCAAGATCGGTTAAAGGCGTAGCAGGATTGTATCCCATATCCAGTGCGGTCTGATAGATGAATGGTTTAAAAGCTGACCCTGGCTGCCTTTTAGCCTGAGTAATGCGGTTAAATGAAGATTTGGTATAATCTACCCCCCCTACCATCGCCAAAATATCCCCCGTATTGCTCTCGACGGCAACCAGTCCACCATTCAGTGTGGAGGTTTGAGCACGCTCATTTAAGAGCTTCAATGCCTTTTGATAGGCATGCATTACAGCTTCCTGTGCAATTTGCTGCTGTTTCATATCAATTGTCGTATAAATCTGATATCCGCCTGTTCGAATATCACCCAATTGTCCCTTAAAACGTCTTAAAACCTCATCTACTATATAAGGAGCGATATTTTGCGTTAAAGAAGTTTTATATACTTTGGGCGATTCTTTTACAGCCTTTAGATAATCGCCCTGTGTAATCCAACCTATACTTTTCATGCGATAAAGTACATTGTTGGCACGATTAAGTGCCCGTTTGTAGTGCCTTAAGGGATTGTAATAGCTTGGCGCATTGGGGATGCCGATCAATATGGCACATTCTTTAAGAGTAAGCTCATGTAACTCTTTATGAAAGTATCCGTTCGCTGCTGTTTTTATACCAAAATAATTGTTGCCATAGGATATCTCATTGAGATATCGCTCGATAATCTCTTCCTTGCTAAGTTCATGTTCGATTTTCAAAGCCAAAATTGCTTCTCTTATTTTACGTGCAAGTTTTTTTTCATTGCTAAGAATTTTATTTTTAATCAGCTGCTGGGTAATAGTGCTGCCGCCTTCTACAAATTTTCCTGCTTTGATATCTTTGATTATAGCTCTTAAAATAGCATCCGGATTTACTCCGCTGTGCTCAAAAAATCGGGTATCCTCCATCGCCACAAGCCCTTCAACAAGCATCCCGGGAATCTCATCATAACGCGCATAAAAACGATGCTGCTCCTTAAAAACATAGGCCAACTTGTTGCCATACCTGTCTAATACTACACTTGAAGTCTCAGGCTTGTAATTTATGAGCCTATCTGCATCCAGCGATATCTCTTCATATGCATAGATAAATGCTGCAATCAGCGCGATGCCAAACAACATTGTCAATACAATAGAACCCTTGACTAAACGACTAAACACCTTACCCCTTTATTTTGTTCATATTATATCGTGTTCTCGTTGATGAGTTGCAATGCTTGTTTTAACTTTTTTGCAGATACGCCCAAACGGGGAATGACTCTTAATATAGGAGTGCTCACCGTTGGTTGCCTTATCGCCCCCACAATAAACCCTTTTTGTATCAGCACTTTTTGCATTTGCATTGCTTTTTGATTGCTTTGCATTTTAATTGGCAAAATCAAACTTTCACTTTTGATTCCCAAAATCTCTTCAATCATTTTATATCGTTTTGCCATCTGAGCATGATATTTCTTTGCTTTTTTTTGGATAGAATTCACATTCACAAGCGCCAATGCAGTATCAGCAACTGATGGTGCCGTGGAATATATAATAGGTTTGGCTCTATTCTCTAAAAAGGTGACAATTTCCTTAGAAGCCAAAATATAGGCACCATAGCTCCCATATGCCTTTCCAAGAGTTCCCATCTTGATATAGTTTGGCCTAATTTCTCTACCGTAGTACTCAAACACACCCAAAAGCTTATTTCCAAGCACACCGGAACTGTGTGCTTCATCCACTATCAGTGCTGCTTCATTCTCATCTGCCACATCAAATATCTCTTGGGCACATAATGCGCCGCTCATCGAATAAACACCTTCCACGGCTATGATATTTCTTTTGCCGCCATAATGTTGTAATTTATGGCGTAAATCCAGTGCATCATTGTGTCTAAAAAAGACGACACGATCCCCCAAAAGCTGTGCGGCCATCATGCCGCTTGCATGATATTCTTCATCCATGAACAATTTATCATTTTTGCGTACCAAAGATTCAATCAATGACAGGTTGGCCAAAAACCCGGACCCCACCACAATACCCGATTCAAATCCATTCAATAAACAAAGTGTTTCTTCGAATTCTTTATGTATAGGATGATAGCCATTGACCAGCATGCTTGCCTTAGGTGAAAAAGCATGATGCCGCTTGAGTAATTTGAAAGCTTTTTTGAGCTGTTTTTTTTTACCGGACAATCCCAGGTAATCATTGCTTGCCAAGTCAATCAAATCTTCATCAAAAAGCAAACGCTCTCTGAAGCGGCCTGCCTTTTTAAGTGCACGAATTTCATTTTCATACATCATGCTTTCCTATCCACGGCAACAATTTCTCTACCTGCAACCCCATCGCTGTGCTCTCAAGCCCTTTTACTCTTTTAATATATTTTTTACAAAAACCTTCCACCATGCATCCGCCTGCCTTGCCTTGCCAAAGTCCGCTTTGCAGATAAGCTTCCATATCCATATTATCAAAAGAGTTAAAATAGTATTGTGTGGCCGATGTATCCGAAAAAAGAAGTTTTTTAGATTTAAAATGAAGAGAAGAAACAATAAAAATCACGGACCCGCTTTGTATTTCAAGAATACGTCTCGCATCTTCGATGCTTCTAGGTTTTCTCAAAATGGTGCCATCGCTTGTGGCGATCACCGTATCGGCGCAAAGCAAAGGGGTTTGCAGTCCAAACTCTTTTATGGCTGCTTCCATTTTGCCCTTGCTTGCCATATAGACAAAATCTTTGGCACCTGTAGCAACAATTTGCTCTTCATCATAAGAAGGTGATTTTTGTATAAAATCAATTCCAAATTGATGAAGCAGCAATGCCCTTGTCGGCGAAGAAGAACAAAGGCAAATTTTATTATTGTCTCTTCTTGAGTATTCCATACCCACCGCTAAAATCCCCTAAGCGTAATACCAAGCCATAAAGCAATCACACCCAAAACAATATTGATCGGCAAGAGAAATTTTGGTATCAATTCCAAACTTTTTTTTGCCTGGGAAAAATTATTTTCATTAAATAACTTTTGCGCTTTTCTTTGTTTGAGATACATCCATGTAAAGTTTATTGTCATAATAAACCAAATGGCCTCTTTGACGTGAACCATATTATAAATATGCATTGCTGTCTCGGAAATCACCTGTCCATTCTGGTCGACAGCTGCATTTCTGAATCCCAAGCCGACCGCCATCAAAATTGCAGTGACAAGCATCAACACAATAAAAGGCAACACAATATTAAAAAAACTGCCTGTAATTGTCAAGATGCGGCCCAGTTTTATTTTCGGATCCTCTATCGCCTGCAGGCTTGGATGCACCGCCAATCGAATAGCCATCATACCCCCTACCCAAACAACTGCAGAAAAAACATGCAAAAAGACAATCCCATGTGCATAGGTGCCAAAAAATTCCACCATTGCTGATTTCATTTTTTAATTTCCACCTTCAAGCATTTGACTTAAATAAACCTTTGATTCTTCGATTGCCAAAGCGATTTTGCCGGGATCCTTTCCGCCTGCCTGAGCAAAATCAGGCCGGCCTCCTCCGCCGCCGCCCACAATAGGGGCAATCGTTTTGATCCAGTCCCCTGCTTTAATGGATGTATTTTTCGATCCTGCAGCAAGCATTACCTTGTCTTCTTTTTTCATGAAAAGCATCACGGCAACATTTTCATATCTGTTTTTAATCTCATCAATCATCGCTTTGATATCTCCGCTTTCGACCTCTTCCACTATCACATTGACCTCATTTACCCTGACGGCTTTGAGTTCTTTTTGGTTGCCGCCCGCCGCTGAAGCAAGCTCACTCTTGAGAGATTTGATTTGTTCTTTGAGTTTAATGATGCCAAGTATCGGATTTTGATTTTTGACCTCATCTTTGATTTGACCCAGTTCGTCTCTCATTTCTCTTACTATCCTAATCGCTTCAGCCCCACAAACAGCTTCTATGCGACGCACTCCGGCACTCACCCCACTCTCTTTGGCGATCATAAAAAGTCCGATCTGGGAAGTATGGTGCACATGAATCCCCCCGCAAAGCTCAACAGAAGCACCAGCCATACTTACTACACGTACTTCATCGCCATACTTCTCGCCGAAAAGTGCCATAGCTCCAGACTTTTTGGCTTCTTCGATTGCCATCACCTCGGTTTGTGTAGAAATATCTCTGTCTATCTTGTCATTCACCCAAGCTTCAACCGCCTTAATCTCTTCGGCATCCATCGCTTTTGGATGAGAAAAGTCAAAACGAAGCCTATTTGCTTCCACCAAAGAACCTGCCTGAGAAATATGGTCCCCCAAAAGTTCACGCAGAGCAGCATGAAGCAAATGGGTAGCCGAATGATGTTTGGCTATCTGTGCACGGGTACCATCCACCACTGCTTTTACTTCTTCTCCGACACTTAGTTTGCCTTTAAATTCTGAAAGGTTCATGTCTAAAA
Source organism: Campylobacterota bacterium (assembly GCA_030836805.1). Taxonomy (GTDB): domain Bacteria; phylum Campylobacterota; class Campylobacteria; order Campylobacterales; family Sulfurovaceae; genus Sulfurovum. The sequence continues at coordinate 11,231 of JAUPLS010000076.1, forward strand.
ATTTTTTCGTATCAAGCACCTTGGCCTTACCAACTATCTCTCCAATATCTCCAGTTTGCCCGCCGGACTGTGCATAAAAAGGAGTTCGCTCAAGTAAAACCCAGCCGTTGCCGTCCACACTCTGTGTCTGCTGAAAATTTTCATCCAAAAGGGCCAACACTCTCGTGTCTTCTTCTGTTTTCTCATACCCCACAAAATCATTTACCCCAAACTCTTCTTTCAGTTCTTTAAAATCTCCCGTGGTGGCTGCATCTCCCGTTCCTTTCCAGGCTGCTTTGGATTGTGCTTTTTGCGCCTCCATTTTTGCATTAAACGTATCCATATCCAATCTAATGTTTTTTTCACGCAGCATATCTTCTGTTAGATCAAGGGGGAAACCGAACGTATCGTAAAGCCTAAATGCCACTTCACCGTTAAATACATCGGTTGTGGTTTCCAATTCTTTATTGAACAGGGCAATCCCTGCTTCAATCGTATCAAAAAACCGCTCTTCTTCAAGCCTCATAGACGTTTTGATCGCTTCTGCTTTTATTTTCAAATAGGCATAATGCCCCCCCATCACTTCGACAAGCGCATCCACCAGTTCGCACATAAACGGTTCACGTAAGCCAAGCAAATAGCCATGGCGGATCGCACGGCGCATGATACGACGCAATACATATCCGCGTCCTTCTTTATCAAAATTGACTCCTTGTGCAAGCAAAAATGCCGTTGATCGCAAATGATCCGCTATTACGCGATAGCTTGCAGAGTTTGGTGCATCATAATCGTACGCGACTCCCACACGTTTTTCTATGGCATCAAGTAAAGGCTTAAAGAGCGAGGAGTGATAATTATTGCGTTTCCCCTCTTTAATGGCAACCACCCTTTCCAGTCCCATCCCGGTATCAATACTCGGCTTTGGAAGAGGATGCAATGTACCATTTTCATCTCTTTCATACTGCATAAAAACAAGATTCCAAATTTCTAAAAATCTGTCTCCGTCACCACCCATTACATCTTCATCAGAATGAAAATATTCTTCACCCTGATCATAAAAAATCTCGCTACAGGGACCGCAGGGGCCTGTGTCCCCCATCTGCCAAAAGTTGTCTTTGTCCCCGAAGCGCATAATACGTTCTTCGCGGACATATTTTTTCCAAATCTCATACGCTTCATCATCGCTCTCATGAACAGTAACCCAGATCTTTTCTGCAGGAAGCGCCAAATATGTTTCACCCGTTACAAATTCCCATGCATAAGCGATCGCTTCTTCTTTAAAATAATCCCCAAAAGAGAAGTTTCCCAGCATTTCAAAAAAAGTATGGTGCCTTGCAGTGTAGCCTACATTGTCAAGATCATTATGCTTTCCGCCTGCCCTAATGCACGTCTGAGAAGAAGTGGCTCTTGGAATACTCGGGATAGGAGCATTTCCTGTAAAAATATCCTTAAATTGAACCATTCCCGCGTTAGTAAAAAGCAACGTCGCATCATCGGGCACCAACGGTGAACTTTCTACCAATTGATGATTTTTGCTTTGAAAAAAGTCTAAATATGTTTTTCTAATATCCATTGAAAAATATCCTCTTTTAAATTAAAGATATTTTATCGAAAATGTGGTTATTAGACGATAAAGAAAACTTTCAAATCGCTTTAGCTCCCAAAAGCAGGCCCATATCTGCCAAAAAAGAAACAAAAATATAGCAAATTCAAACCATTTAAATGAAGAAATATTTATGAAAATGTTTCAAGCTTTTTATCTCCTATCTTGATTTTCATGTTTTTAAATTCATACCTTATCAAAAAAATAAATCAAAACCGCAAAAGAAGTTCCGCTATCTTTTGACTTCCATCTTTTTGGCTCGCCTGCATCAATCCTCTACTTTTAATTTCCATATCTTCATCCAATAATGTCAAAGCCCTGATCATATCAATTTGATTTTCTCTCATCACCCATGCCAACTCTTTTTCAACCAAAAACTTTGCATTGTAATACTGATGGTCGCTGGCGGCATACGGATAGGGAATAAAGAGTGTCGGTAATGCTGTAGCAGAAAGTTCCCACAAAGTAGAAGCACCTGCTCTTGCAATAGCCAAATCAGCCTCTTTCATATATGCTGCCAGCTGGGTTGTGAATCCGAACACTTTTGCTTCTATACCCAATGCCTCATATGCCTCTTGAACATCCTTTACATTGTGCTCACCTGCTTGATGAATAATCTTTATCTCTTTTTTATGCAACTGAGGTGCCATGCGAAGCGCCAAAGTATTGATCGCCTTTGCGCCTTGTGAGCCCCCCAAAAAAATGACTGTTTTAACATGTTTTCTTGTGCGTGCATTTTCAAAAAATATCTCTTTTACAGGATAAGCTTTAATGGGGCTCTCTTCGAGATAAGAAGAGATAAACGATGCAGCATAAGGCTTAAGTAATCTATTTAAAGATCCAAGTACCGCATTTTGTTCATGAATCACCAAAGGAATACGCAGTATCTTGGCTGCAAATGCTGTTGCAGCCGAAGAAAATCCTCCCACGGAAAAAACTACCCTTGCATTATGTTTCCTCAGTAAACCTACTGCTGTTTTGGTAGCTTTAGCCATCATCCAAAGTGATTTTATTTTACCTAATACGCCTTGGTTCACGACCCCTTGGGTGGGCAAAAAATATTTTGCCCTAAAGTCTTCGTCTGCCTCAAACCACTGCTTATCCTGCCCCCAGGTTGATCCTATATAGATAAGCTTTTCCCCTTTTAGTTGTTCTTTAACTGCTTTGATGATGGCAAGATGTCCACCCGTTCCGCCTCCTGTCATTATTATACTCATCAATACCCCTTTATAGCTTCATATTACAACATATCGCCATTTTCTTTTCTGGACACTTTTTTTGAGATCATCAAGATCATTCCTATAGCAATACATGCGGCCAGTATATGAGAGCCCCCGTAGCTTAAAAAAGGCACAGCTATTCCTTTGATAGGCGTAATGCCTGAAATACCGTAACTGTTTAATATAAAAGCAAAGGCTATAAGCAATCCTACTCCTATAGAAAAAAGATAATAGATAGGATTTTGTACCTTTGAAGCAATCTTAAAAATACGATACACAATAAATAATAACGTCAATGCCACCAAAGAAACACCAAAAAAACCAAACTCTTCTGTAATGCCCGCCAAGATAAAGTCTGTATGTACCTCGCTAAGATACCCCAGTTTAAATTGTCCATTTCCAAGACCCTGTCCCCAAAAACCCCCGTTATGTATGGCATTGAGCGAATTAGAGATCTGGTAGGGTTCTTTTCCTGCTTCAACGCGAAGGCTTTGCATCGATTCAAAAGGAAAAATTGAAAGCACGCTGTCCTGCACTGTTCCCCACCAACTTTTGATCCTCGCCATACGATGTGGTGCAATGAAGATCAGGGCTATAAGAGCTACAAATGCTCCTCCTGCCAAAGTAAAAAAGAATTTTAAACTACTGCCGGCAAACAAAAAAAGTACCAAAAGCGTTGCTCCCAATACTACAACCTGGCCTAAATCTTTCTGCAAAATAGCGATCAGCAGCACTGCAACCAAAAATACACCCAAATAGGGTGAAAAGGTTTTAATTTCCTCTAAAAAATTCATCTCATTTTTATCTAATAATTTTCTAGAAAAACTCCATGCCAAAAAAAAGACAAACCCTACTTTAAAAAATTCAACAGGCGCGATAGACATGGGCCCTATATGTATCCATCGTTTAGCTCCTCCCACTGCATTTACCAAAGAATGTGGCAAAAATTGCATGATGATCATCAAGAAAAAAAAGAAAATAAAAATAAACAATCCCGTAGGAACAAACCACTTATCCGGATCCATCTTGCTTAAAATCACCATAAGGATAAATCCTAAAAAAACTGCAATGCCTTGTCGTATAAAAAAATGAAAATCGCTATAATCAAAATATAACACCGTATACACAGAGAGAGAATAACTCGCGACCAAAGAAAGAGTCAACAGCATCATTACTGCCGCCAAAAGAGGTTTGTCTATCATATAAAATCACTTTGTTTCAAGATTGGAAGCTATTTTATCCAATTTATAGATAGATTTTAATAAAATTACACATCAAGTGGAGCATAGATGCATAAAGAAATTAACAACAAAGCGATCAAACAAAGAAGCTTAAAGATCTTACTTCTTTTTTTATTGTTGGCGATCGCTATCATTGTCTTTTTATTCTCCGTCCTTACAACTATTACTGCCCAAAGACGCATTCCAAGCCATGATACTGTTCTTCATGATAGATCATTGCGTGGAGCCATCATCTCTGCTGATGGCTTTACGCTCGGCAGCTCTCAAAAAATCTATCAAGCGGTCATTCGCGGTGCAAGCATCACCCCTCATAAAAAAGCTCTTTTTATTAAACTTTTTAGCATTTATAGCGGTATCCCGGAAAAAGAGATAGAAGATAAATTCAAAGACAATAAAGGCAATGAGAAAAAAGGAAACATAGTCCTCTCCAAAACTATTAATGCCAAATCCGCAATGCAACTCAAATCCCTTGCCTATAAACTTCGACAAATGGGTGTCTTTCGTTCAATCAAAAATGCAAACGGGATTCAAGTCCTTTATGGGCTTGATATTATTGAAATTGGCGAACAAAGATATTTTCCCCTAGGAGAGATCCTGAGTCCTATTCTTGGCTATGTAGGCGAAAAAAATGAAAAGGGATATGTCAGGCCTGAAGGGAGAAAAGGGCTTGAAAGACAATACGAAAAACACATTACGTCTAAAAAAAATGGATATTTTAAAGGCAAAAGAGATGTATTGGGTGCCGTCATACACGACAAAAATAGCATGAAAATACACCGCGTTGATGGTCTGGATCTGCATCTCAATATTCCTTTGGCTTTACAAAGAAGAGTTGAGCTTATGCTCGATCATATGAAAGAAGAGATCGATGCAGACGAAATTATTGTAGCGGTAATGGAAAGCAAAACAGGTAAAGTAGTCAGTCTGGCCAGTACTGAACGCTTTCATCCTTCGCACATTACACAAAAAGATATCCCTGCACTCAACCCAAAATTTAGTGAATACCCCTATGAAGCAGGCTCTGTTATCAAGCCCATCTCTCTGTCTATAGCGCTCGATCACAACCTTGTCACGCCCGATACCGTATTCAATACTTACAACGGAAGGTTTCAAATTGGAAAGAGGCGCTGGATCACTGATGATGAAAAATTTGATTCGCTCACCGTTAGAGATATTATTGTTCACTCATCCAATATAGGCATCTCGCAAATTAGCTGGAAACTTACAGGCAAAGAGTTTAGGGATGGCTTGCTTGGTTTTGGGTTGGCAAGGCCCTCCGGAGTCGATCTTTCTCGTGATTTACCCGGACAAATCAAACCTCTATTTAAACTGGATCACCCCATGCATAGAGCAAACAGTTCCTATGGCTACGGGATGATGGTTACCTTTATGCAACTCTTCAAAGCATACAGTGCATTTAACAATGATGGGATAGCTGTGACACCCCGCATAGTTAATTATCTTGAGGATGCCAAGGGCAATCACTACAATCCGCCAAAACCAAAGACAGAAAATCTACAAGCCCTTAGCCCCAAAACAGCCGGACAGATTCATGATATATTGATTGAAGTGGTTAAAAGAGGAACGGGGGTCGAAGCACAGTATCCCGGCCTAGAGATCGGAGGAAAGACCGGAACCGCACATATTGCCAAAAATGGGCGATACGTACGTGAATACCACAGCAGTTTTTATGGTTTTGCCAATGATATGCAAGGAAATAAGTACACCATCGGGGTTTTAGTCATACGTGCCAAAAAATATCTTAAATATTTCGCTTCTCTCTCTGCGGTTCCTACCTTTAAAAACATTGTAGGGATTTTGGTAGACCAAGAATATCTCAAACCTGAAATACAAGAACAAATTGACAAAGAAAGTTTATCTTCTGACATAACCCCAAAACCTTCTTTGGTAAAAACTAAACAAAAAATATCCTCAGCCCAAAAAACAGCTACCAAAACCAACTCGTCTGCTTCACAGGAAAAAACGGTAAAAGAGCTTTTTAACATTAAAAAAAAATCTAAACCTCTCAGGCAAACCCAACCCTCCAAAACCAGCGCACAGCCAAAACCGGCCAAAAAAAAATCAACCCATGAACTTTTTAACGATCTGTTTTAAATCCAAAGATTGTCAATAAGTCTTGGTTTTCCAACGCGTGCGGCCACTAAAAGAATAGTATTGCCTATTTCTATTTTTTTTAAGTTGTTAAACTCTCTGTCAACAATGGCAACATATTCAACCATGTCTGCTTCTTTCAAAACTTCCAACATCTCACTTTTGATCACCTCTGTATCCAGTTCACCGGACATAATATATTTTGTAGCGCGCTTTAAAGACTTGGAGAGGGATAACGCTCTATATTTTTCCTCGTCATTGAGGTAGACATTTCGGCTACTGAGAGCCAAACCGTTTTCGTCACGAATAATATCGCACGGAACTATCTGCACCTCCATAAAATAGGTTTTGGCCATCTGTGTAACCAATGCCAGCTGCTGCGCATCTTTTTTTCCAAAATAGGCTTTTTGGGCTCCGGAGAGATTAAGCAGCTTCATCACTACCTGCAGCATACCGTCAAAATGTCCAGGGCGCTTTTCTCCTTCTAGTATATATCCTCGTATGGCAGGTGCACCCATACTAAGTTCATCTTTTTCGTATATCTGATCAACATTTGGCATAAAGAGCACATCCACGCCTGCCAGTTCACAAATTTTTATATCCGCCTCTTCTTTACGAGGATAGCTCTCCAGGTCTTCTCCCTCTAAAAATTGGGTAGGATTAACGAAAATGGAAACAATAACACATTCATTTTCTTTTTTTGCTTGCTGTATCAAAGAAAGATGTCCTTTGTGCAATGCCCCCATTGTAGGCACAAAACCTATGCTTCCGGACAAATTTTTTTTAGCTTCTTGTAGCGCATCTATCGTTCGCACGACTCTCATCTCTAACCTCGGATTTCACAATATTTTGATAAAATCTTACCAGAATAATTAATAATTAAAAAGTACAAATTAAAAAGGTGCTTTAAGCCAAACATCTACTTGTTTATGCTGCATTAAAAAATGATTTTAAATTTTAATTTGTAGAAGGATTTTTCCATGGACGCATATGAATACAGCGAATTACTCAAAACACTTTCTATCAAAATAAACAATATCAAAAATATTGTCAAGCCGGATCTCCTGGAAAAAAGACTTGAAGAAATAGAGCAGATGCAGCAAGAGGCCTCTTTTTGGGACGATGCTGCAAATGCGGGAAAAGTCTCTCAAGAAAAAACAAAAACAGAACGCATTTTGGCAACCTACAACAATGCTGCCGATGCGTTGGCTGATGCAAATGAATACTTCGAGCTTTCAAAGGCTGAAAACGATGAAGAGACGCTTGAGATACTCTACCAAGAAGCAGACAATCTCCAAAAAAACATTCAATCATTGGAAGTACAGATGATGCTTAGCGGTCCGCATGATGGCAGCAATGCAATAGTCTCTATTCATCCAGGGGCAGGAGGTACCGAATCTCAAGATTGGGCAAGCATGCTCTATCGAATGTATCTTCGCTGGGCAGAAAGGCATGGTTTTAGCGTAGAAGTGCTTGATTATCAGTCAGGAGATGAGGCAGGCATAAAAGATGCTTCTTTTATCATCAAAGGAGAAAATGCCTACGGTTACCTCAAGGTAGAAAATGGAATCCACAGACTTGTACGTATCTCTCCATTTGACAGTAATGCTAAACGTCATACCTCTTTTAGTTCTGTTATGGTTTCACCTGAAATTGATGACGACATTGATATTGACATTGAAGACAAAGACATCCGTGTTGATACCTACCGAGCCTCAGGCGCCGGAGGCCAGCACGTAAACAAAACAGAATCGGCCATCCGCATCACACCTATTCCCACGGGCATCGTAGTTCAGTGCCAAAACGACAGAAGCCAGCATAAAAATAGAGCTGCGGCGATGAAAATGCTCGTATCGCGTCTTTATGAATACGAAATGGCAAAAAAACAGGCCGCCATAGACGGTGTAGAAAAATCAGAAATAGGCTGGGGGCACCAAATACGTTCCTACGTTCTTGCCCCCTACCAGCAAATCAAAGACACAAGAAGCAATCAGGCCTTCTCTAATGTAGAGGCTATACTTGATGGGGACATAGATAAAATTTTAGAAGGTGTATTGATTGCCCAGGCAAGATGAAATACACC
>JAUPLS010000077.1 GCA_030836805.1 Campylobacterota bacterium
GCCCTGAACCGATAGGAGATTTAGCTATCTCTTCTGCGGCTATCATAGGTGGTGTAATATGCATAAAATCATAAGGCACCTGTACTTTTTCACTTGCTGGGATCATTGTATACTCTTCAAGATCTTCATCCCACTCCCCTTTTTCAAGCCAATGCTTTTTAAAGGTTGCTATCTTTGCAACAGGATCCACACCGATCAGGTTATGTTTGAAGTTGTATTTCATATCTCTTTTAGCAAACTGTTCAATCATCGCTGCATTATATTCCGGCACACCAAAAAGTTTATCTCCGTTAGGATAGAGTGTCAATTCAGCATTTTCTCTTGCTCCTGCTTCCCTTAGCCTTGCATCCGTTAGATACATGATCTTTTTAGGAGCTCCCCCGCATTTAATAGGAGTATCAGGATCAGTAAAAATCCCTTGAACTTTTTTACCGCTTTTGGCTTCGCTTATAAATTTTTGCATCTGTGTCCAAGTATCAGTCGCTCCGTCGGCAAAATAGATAGAAGTTATACCGTTTTGGCCAACTACTTTTCTTGCGGCACTGCTATCACCTCTTGATGTGATAGTTTCAGTCACACCCAAACCTTCCAATCGTGCAAAATCAAGTTTAAGTCCGGCTGCTACAACCATATAATCATATTTGATCTCTTTACCGCCGCTGGTTTTTACACTATTTTTCTCAGGATTAAATTCTACTGCTTTTTCTTTGATCCAGTTTACACCCTCTGGCATAAAATCAGCAGTTGTGTACTCAGTATCAGCATCATTCCAAACACCGGCACCCACAAGTGTTTGCCCCGGTTGATAAGAGGCGGATTTCTCATTTGGTTCAAGTATCGTAATATCCGGCTCATCAAGTGAACGCATAAGTAAAGCAGCCGTTGCTATACCGGCTAACCCACCGCCCACGATCAAAATCTTTCCCTTAGCGCTTGAGCTTGCAGCTTTTGCTTCAGTGACTACGCCGCTTCCCATCATCATGGCAGCTCCGCCCATCCCGAAAAGCTTCATTGCATCACGGCGAGAAATTCCCTTCTCTTTCAGATGGGCATCAATAAGCTCCATACTCTCTTCTATCATTTTTTTATCCATTAGTAACTCCTTCTAAAAAATATAAATAGATTTTACATCAAAATAGTTAAACTTATATTTAAATTAATAAAAAATAAATTAATTTGTTTTTGTTATATAATTTTATCAATCATTAGTTGCAATGCAATTTTACCTCTAAAATGATTTTCATTAACCGTATAGACTATCTGTACTTTTTGGCCTATCTCTAAAAATGATTTGCTTTTAAACCAAACAGCCTGCATTACTATATTTTCCTGCTTTAAAAAAAAGCGTAAATGTTCACCTTCCTTACCCATGCTCTCCATTTGAAGAATTTCTACATCATTTGTTATAAATTTTGGCATAGGATTGCCGAAACCATAAGGTTCATACTTTTTTATTAGGGTGATAAGCTCGAAATTGATTTGAGAAAATGAAAGCTCTCCTATAATTTGCGGATCAGATATTTCTTGAATATAGCATTTTTCTCTATATTTTTTTTGTATTTGGGATTTAAACCATTCTAGTTTTTCTTTTTGCAAAGTAAGCCCTATAGCAGCCTGATGTCCTCCAAATTTATCAAGATGTTCTCTGCAGCTATTTACAATACCAAACAAATCACATTCGCCAAAACTTCTTCCGCTTCCTTTAAGTATTCCTTGAGAATTTTCACTTAATACAATGGAAGGTTTTTGACATATTTGTGCTATTCTGGCTGCAACAATACCCACAACTCCCTCATGCCATTCTTTGCCGACTGCAATGATAATATCATCCTTGGTATCAGCCTGCAGTAAAACTTGATGGGTCAGTACCTGTTCGGTTGTTTTTCTAAGGGAATTAAATGCAACAAGTTTTTCAAGTCTTACCCTTGCATCATAAATATTGGAAGAAGTTAAAAAATTAACAGCATAAGAAGCATCTTCCATCCTTCCTGCACTATTAAGTAACGGTGCGAAAAAAAAGGCAATATCTTCACTGGTTAATACCTCTTTTTGATGGTATTCCAAAAAGGCCCTAATAGCTGGTTTAGTGCTCTGTGAGAGTGCTTTAATCCCTGCTTGGACCATGACTCTATTAATATGTTGTAAAGGCATCATATCTGCAATGATTGCAATAGAAACCAATTCCATATAGGAAACCATATTGACTTTAATATTTAATGCGTTTTTTAATGAAGCAATAAGATACCAAACAATCTGTGCTCCACATATATCACTATAAGGAAAACTGCATCCTTCTTGTTTTTGATTGATAATAGCATAGGCTTCCGGAATTTCAGGTGGAATAAGATGATGGTCAGTGATAATAAGTTCAATCCCCTCTTCTTTACAGAGTTTTGCTGCATACACTGCAGAAATACCATTATCAACCGTAATAGCCAAATTTGTTCCTCTTATTTGAGGTATAATATTGGCTGAAAGCCCATAACCGTCTTTAAAACGATTGGGAATAATCCAATTTACAGGATATTCAATCTCTTTAAAAAAAAGCTTCAAGAGTGTTGTAGAAGTCACGCCGTCTACATCATAGTCACCGATAATCGTAATTTTTTCTTTGTTTTGTATAGCATGAACGATACGCTGAGTAGCTTTTTGCATATCTTTAAATGTATAAGGCAAAGGAAGGTCACGCAAAGAAAGAAATCCTTCTTTAAAACGCGCTTCTAAAAGTTGTTCTAACGCATTAAGCGTTAAAGTGGGATACATTTCTATTTGGATTGTTTGATTGCCGCATTGACAAATGCCAAAATAGACGGATTTGGATTTTGAAGTCTTGAAGTAAATTCGGGGTGGAATTGAACTCCAAGAAACCATGGATGATCTTTAACTTCAACTGCCTCAATCAATCCATTTGATTCACCGGTAATTTCCATGCCATTAGCTTCCAAGGCTTCCCTATACTTGGGATTTGCCTCATACCGATGTCTATGTCTTTCATAAATTACATTGGAACTATAAGCTTCTCTCAATTTAGATCCCTCTTTGGTCTGGCATTCGTATTCCCCAAGCCTCAGTGTGCCACCCATCGGGGATTTTGTTGTTCTTACTTGTTTTGCTCCGTTTGCATCGATAAATTCATCAATAAGATAAACCATCGGATTTTTTGTATTTGGATTAAACTCTACAGAATTTGCATCTTTTAACCCAAGTACATTTCGTCCAAATTCAATTAAAGAAAGTTGCATACCAAGACAAATACCTAAAAAAGGTATCTTTTTTTCTCTGGCGTATTGAATAGCTTTAATTTTTCCTTCAACTCCGCGTTCGCCAAATCCACCTGCGACCAATATACCGTCACAATCTTGTAAGAACTTTTGCGCTCCCTCTTCTTCTATTTTCTCACTATCTACCCATTTGATATTAACTCTATAATCAAGATGCGCACCTGCATGAATGAGTGCTTCTGTTAAAGACTTATAAGACTCTTTTAGATCCAAATATTTACCAACAAATGCTATTTTAACTTCACCGCCCGGCATAATAATTTTATTAACCAGGGAACTCCATTCTTCCATTTTCGGTTGACAATTTTCCAATTCCAACTGTTTGCAAATCGGTGTTAAAATATCCTGTGCTAAAAAACTTAAAGGTACTTGATAAATAGTGGCTTCATCAATTGCATCAATGACAGAATCTTCATCTACATCACAACTAAAGGCAATTTTTCTTTTAAGCTCATTAGGTACAGGCTGTTCTGCTCTAAGTACTAACATATGAGGTGCAATACCTATGCGTCTAAGTTCCTGAACGGAATGCTGTGTGGGTTTAGTTTTTAGTTCGCCAGCCACTTTAATATAAGGCAAAAGCGTTACATGAACATTCATTACCTGCGACTTGCCTAGTTCATGTTTCATTTGTCGAATGGTTTCCAAAAACGGCAATCCTTCTATATCGCCGGTTGTTCCTCCGAGCTCAACAATAAGAATATCTTTTCCTATTCCTGCTTTTTCAATACGTTCTTTAATTTCATTAACAATATGGGGAACTACCTGAATCGTTTTTCCAAGATATTTACCTTTTCTTTCATTTTGAATAACTGTTTTATAAATCTGACCTGTTGTAAAATTGTTATTTCGTGTTAAAGAAGTGTCTAAAAATCGTTCATAGTGACCAAGATCCAGATCTGTTTCCGCACCGTCTTTAGTTACAAATACTTCTCCATGTTCAAGTGGCGACATAGTTCCAGGATCAACATTGATATAAGGATCGAGTTTTAAAACGCCTACTCTTAATCCTGTATGTTTTAATAAAGTGCCGATACTTGCTGCTGTAATTCCTTTCCCTAGAGAACTCAGTACACCACCTGTAATAAAAATATACTTTGTTTGTTTTTCACTCATTTAATATTTTCCTTTAGATTTATGCAACAATCGGCATAATGATTGTTATAAAATGTTCATTTTTCACAACAAATGGTAAATTAGGTTCATTAAATTCCATGAAGAATTCATTTTTATCGATTTGTGAAATAAAATCTAAAATATATTTACTGTTGAAACTGATTTCAAATTTTTCAGATAAGCCTGTTTGGATTTCTATTTCAGTTTTTGCTTCTACATTATCTGCACTTAAAGAATTAAAAATAATAACATCCGAAAGAAGTGTCATTTTAATCTCTTGTGAAATTGTTGTGATCATTTTAATAGCATCAGTCATCTCTTTTTTAGGCAAAGTGATTGAATGCTTAATACTGGTTGGTATAATTCTTTGATAATCTGGAAATTTGCCGTTGATCAATCTTGTAAAGAAAAAATAATTTTCATTCGTAATAATAAGATTGGTTTCATCAAAAAAGATATCAATTTGATCGATAAAGAGTTTTTGTATTTCTAGGATGGCTTTTTTTGGAACAATCAATGAAAGTTCTTGTGTATTGGAATTTGGTATGGTTGCGATAGCCAATCTTCTAGTGTCTGTTCCTACTAAATCCGTTGCATTGTTTTTTATATTAATAAGGGCACCATTTAATTCAAATTTTGGATTATTGGTATCAATAGCAGGAGAGATTTTTTTAAGATTTTGAATAAGACTTAGAGAATCCAAAGAGATTTGGGGTTTATTTTCAATACTTGGAAAAGATGGATAAGCAGTTGGGTCAAAAGTTGGCAATTTAAACTTGGAGTGTTTTTGTTTAATGACAAGAACATTATCTAACAATTCTAAAATAATTTCATCTTCTTTAAGAATGCGTATGATGTCAAGCAATTTTTTGCCGTGAGCAGTAAAAGATCCTTCATTTTCTACAATAATATGATCTGTAGTAATTTTCAAACCAATTTCAGAATCTGTTGCTTTTATAGTACATTTACCATTTTGAGATGTAAATAATATATGAGATGTAATCTGGCTCGCATCTTTTTTTTCTAAAAAGGGTTGTAGATTAATAAGTATTGATTCTATAATTTGTTTTTGTACTTTTATCTTCATTGACTCTCCTTTATTTTAATAATTTAGTATGTAGTAGTAGCACCTCTTGAAATTGTGAAAAACTACTTTATAACCCAAATTATCGTTGTTTGCTTGTGTGATTAACTTTTATTGAATATTCACATCCATTCACTTTCAAAATTATATCTTTTTTTTATTCAAGTTTTCATTTTTTAAATTTCTGATTTCTGTGTATCTGTGTGTATTTTATTTGAGAGTTCTTCTAGGAGTACTTTGAAGTTTTCGTCATTATCTATAATTTCGTTGATTTTTTTCATGGCATGTGAAATGGCAGTATGGTCTTTCATACCAAAATACAAAGCAATCTGTGGCATAGAGTTTGGAGTAAGGTTTCTTGCTAAATAAATAGCAGTACGTCTTGCATCAACAACATTTTTTGTTCTTTTTTTGGATTTAATATCTGAGGGTTTAATGTTGAGTTCCCTTGAAACAATTTTGATAATATCATCAATGGTAACGTTTTCTTTTTTTTCTTTCAGTTGGTCTTTGATTGCATTTTGTGCAAAATCTAAAGTAATTTCTTGGTTTAACATAGAGCTTAATGCATTAAGTTTTATAATGGTACCTTCTATTTCGCGGATATTGTCACCCATGTTGGTTGCAATAAAGTTGATAATTTCATTATTAAGTCTGATGCCGTCGAGTTCGCATTTTTTCTGTATGATCGCAATTTTTGTTTCAAGACCGGGAGGCTGAATATCTGCCATCAATCCCCATTCAAAGCGACTTTTTAGCCTATCTACTAAACCCGCTATTTTATTAGGTTGTCTATCAGAAGTAATGACGATTTGTTTATTGGCATTATAAAGTTCATTGAAAGTATGAAAAAATTCTTCTTGCGTCTGTTCTTTACGGCTTAAAAATTGAATATCATCGATGAGTAAAAGATCGCATTCTCTATATTTATCTCTAAATCTATCCATAGTTTGGGAACGTAAATGAGAAGTGAAAGAGTTCATAAATTGTTCAAGTGTAGTATAAATAACTTTTTTACCTAGATTGATTTGATAGTTGCCAATGGCTTGGAGCAAATGGGTTTTCCCCAACCCAACCCCGCCATAGATAAAAAGTGGGTTGTATTGTTTTCCCGGTTTTTCTGCAACAGATTTTGCAGTAGTATAGGCAAATTGGTTAGAATCCCCGACAATAAAACTCTCAAAAGTAAGTGATGGGTTAAGATAGGTACTTTTTGAGGCATGTTTTTCGCTACTTTGTTTAGCTATCGGTGTTGCTGCTGTGTCCGTTTGTTTACCAACAGTGATTTTGATTTGAGGTTTTATTTCATTTTGAAGTTCAAAAAGATGTGCCAGTTTTTCTGCATATTTTGTTTTAACCCATTTTGCAACAAGCATATTTGGGGCAGAAAAACAAACGATATTACTGCGTGAATGTTTGGTATCATAGATAAGATTTTTAATATATCGTTCATATTCTATTTCACTGATCTCTTTTTTGAGTTCGTAGATAACTTTTTGACCTATATTCATATAATGGCATTCCTTTTTGAGTGAATAAAATAAAGTAGTGAATACTTAATGTGAATAACTTTAGGTATTTTAGCCAATTTAAGCTAAAATAGCGTTACTAAAGCGGTGTGAAATAAATAATTCACACTGTGAACAAAGGTGTGAATGAATATTTTAGGAATAGACCCTGGAAGCCGTAATTTAGGCTATTGTATACTTTGTTGGGATGGAAAAACTTATTCACTGGTAGAAGCAGGTTTGCTTAAAATAAAAACCAAAATACTTCAAGAACAAATTGTGGAGCTTATGGAGGGTTTGGATGTGATTTTGGGGGCACATACTGTAGATGAAGTGGCTATTGAAGATATCTTTTTTGCCTTTAATCCAAAAACCGTTTTAAAATTGGCACAATTTAGGGGGGCACTTTCTTTAAAGATACTTCAAGAAGTGGGATATTTTTATGAATATACACCGCTGCAAGTGAAAAAAGCGGTTACGGGAAATGGTAAAGCAACAAAAGAACAAGTAGCTTTTATGGTTAAAAGGCTTTTAGGGATCAATAGGGAGATAAAGCCACTGGATATTACTGATGCAATGGCTATTGCATTGACTCATCTTCAACGAGTGAAGATGAGAAAAAAAGAGTTAATTTGAGATAGTTTTAGCATTTTTCTTTACAGAAATAAGTCTTTGCTTGGGTGCTCTAAAAGTGGCTTTTCTGTTTCCTTCAACAGACTCTTCGATGATTTTATCATACATATACACATCATTTCTAAAATAAGCCAATCCATCTTCTTCATAGACTGTAAAATAAATCATATGAACAGGAATAGGTTTAGATAGATTAATAGTTGCAGGTTGATTGCTTGCAAGTATAGTGTTAATCTGGCTTTGTGTATAGCGTCCTTGAGCATGTTGAAGTAATTTTTTCGTTAAATCAAAGGGTTTTTGAACTCTCATACATCCTGAACTGTACACTTTATAGCGTCTTGCAAATAATGATTTATTGTCTGTATCATGTATATAGACATCATATTTGTTAGGGAACATAAATTTGACACGACCAAGTGCATTGTTGTCTCCTGGGTATTGTACAAAACGGTAGGGTACGGGTTGACTGCTTTTTTCATAAGGAGCTAGCTGTCGGGATGTAATATCTATTTCTCTATTGCCTGCAAATACATGGATATTGTTTTCTTTAAGATAAGCAGGGTTTTCTCTTAATACATGGATGAGATCTTTTTTGATAAGATTATCCGGAACAGTCCATGTGGGATTGAGAACCATAAATTTAATATAATCTTCAAAGAGCGGGGTAGGTCTGTCTATTCTCCCTACTACAAGCCCCATTTTCATAACCATCCTATTATTTTTATAATATCTTAATTTAAAATCAGGAATATTTGCTTCTATATATTCTTCTTCAAACCTTTTAGGATAGAGTTTGGTTTTGTCAAGGTTGGTAATAATGCCTTGAATATTATCTGTTACAGGTAAGTTGAGATAATAGGTCATTATTTTATCTACTTTTCCGTTTACCGAAAGATTATATCTTTTTTGAAAGGTGATCACGGCACGCTCAAGTGTTTTATCAAAAAATTTATCTATAGATGCCCATTTGGGATAATCGCCGGAAATTTGAAGCCGTTTTTTAACCTGTTCGACGCGGGAAGATTTATCGCCCAATTTTAAATCAGTATTGCTATATTCAACCTTTGGAAAAGCATCTATTGCCTGGTATTTCTTAAGCAGCCTCACGAGTGTTTTATAGCGTTTCTCCATAGGGATAAGGGAATCAAGATATTGATAGATTTGACCATTCATAATTGCTGAAAAAAGTTGATTTTGATCCGGAAATGCTTTAGGAGTCATTTCCCAATGCGCCGTAGTGTCTTCACTTTTTTTCAGTCCGTATAGCTTTTTTTGTACCAGATTCCAGTCAACATCTCCTTGTGTGATAAAACGAACTAAACGCACGAAAGAGTTAGTTAGCATGAGATCCAGTCTAGCGTATACGGCTGCTTTTTTACCTGTACTGATTTGATTGTTATCAAGTTTATAAAGAAGTTGTCCAATAGCATTCTGATCAAAAGATTTATTTTTATAATTATACATTGGATCTTTTAATGCTCGGATAAGTTGGCTCATTTTGTACTGATCTTCAGAACTTACCCATAAAGGTTTATAATTCGCATTTTCATAAAGGTTTTGCACAATGGCTTTATTTTGACCTTTTAAACGCGTTTGTAAACTTTTTTGGATATTGGTTGAAATGGTTTCAACTGAAAGTGTTTGGGCATTCAGGCAAACCTGTAAAAAAAGCCATAGAGCTATGATTTGTACGATACGCACATTTTTCTCCTCGTAAATAATACGCGAATTATAATATGTATTTTGGTTATTTTTCTTTATACATACATTCTTCGAACAAATATTGATGTTCAATCGGCAACGCCTCAAAAACAGCTTTAGCCAAATCTTTTATTTCCCATAATGCCGATTTGCTGCTTCTTAAAGATAGAAAGTTTTGCAGGCTTCGTGCATTAATAGTCCACGTAAGCTCTGTTTTGTAGCTTTCAGGCAGGCAGTATTTGGCCATATCGTTGCTTGTACCGCTTTTGAGGATAACTTGCAAGTTGTTTAGCGACTTAATGCTTGCCGTATCAACTTCTTTGTTTCCGGTTAAAACGATAAATTTGGAAGCATCCTTATAATCCTGCTCTCCAAATGGTTTACACTCTTTGAGTTCTTTGAGTGTGTAACGGGTGCTTTTTACTGAAAGTGATGCCATTCTGTGTCTTGCCAGCTCTTGCAATAATGCGCGGCTTACACCCTGTATGTAAAAGCTGTAAACCAGATGCTCCAAAGTTGAGGCATGTTTAAATTTATTACCTACGCGGTCTATCAAGGCTTTGTCTTTTTCTCCGCCTTCA
>JAUPLS010000078.1 GCA_030836805.1 Campylobacterota bacterium
AAATTAAGACAAAAGGCTCACCCCCAATCCAATTTCCTCACTAAGTGCAATCTGACTTTCTTCAAATTGCACGGAGGTCCGAACCGGATTATGTGAAAGCAGACTCACCGCATCAAGGTCTATCATTGTAATGATGTGGGCTTTGGCTGAAGCGACATGCGCACCGGCTGCTACAGAAAAAGGGCCCTCCAACATGCAGCCCAACATGCACCTTACCCCAAAGTCGTTCGCAATATCTGCAAGCTTGAGCGCTTGGGTGATACCTGCTGTTTTTGCTAATTTGATATTGATATAGTCTACAGCCTGCTGTTCAAGCAGGGTGATGGCATCTTTGATTGAAAAGACCGATTCATCTGCGAGCAGGGGGGTTTGTACTCTCTCTTTAATGTATCTGAGTCCTGCAAGATCATCTGCTTTTACAGGCTGCTCGATAAGCTCGGGCATTATACCTGCCTTTTCGAGACT
Organism: Campylobacterota bacterium; assembly: GCA_030836805.1. Lineage (GTDB taxonomy): Bacteria > Campylobacterota > Campylobacteria > Campylobacterales > Sulfurovaceae > Sulfurovum. The sequence goes on from JAUPLS010000078.1 coordinate 466, forward strand.
CTGGAGCACTTCAACACTCTGAGCGGCACTCCATCCTTGGTTGGCATCAAGCCGTAAGACTGCTTTTTTACCTACAGCATCCCAGATCGCCCTGATTCGTTGGATATCCTTTTGCGGATTGTCACCGACCTTAACTTTAAGTATCTCATATCCTCTTTCAAGCGCATCAAGACTATCAAATACCATTTTGTCTATCTCGTTCATGCTGATTGTAATATCAGTTTTAAAAACTTTTTGTGTTCCGCCGAGCATGCGATAAAGAGGAAGCCTCAGGTTTTTGGCTTTAAGATCATAAAGGGCGATTTCAATTGCAGATTTTGCTGTAGTATTTTTCACTATTGAATTGTGTATTTTTTGTAAAATAGTATCAAACTCTTCCATATCAAGTCCAATGAGTGAAGGCTTGATGTATTCAATGGTTGCAATCATTGAACCAATAGTTTCGCCCGTGATTGCCGGAGTAGGAGCTCCTTCACCATAGCCTATGCTGCCGTTATCGCATTCGACAATAACAACAAGATCTTCCAGCTGATCAACTCTTCTTAGGGCTGTTTTGAAAGGGGTCTTGAGAGGCGCCTTAAAAATGACTGTTCTAATCTCTTTGATTTTCATTAGTGTTTTATCCTGGAAGGAAAATGGTATCTTTTTTGTATTTTGCCATTTTCCCTCTTATAAAGCCGGGTTTGCTATCTTCGCTCAAAAGGATTGGCTGCTCGATTTTCCTCGTTATCATTTCTATTGCGATATGTTTCTCTTATTCTCGGTTCTTCTTTTTGTATTTGCATCTTGTGTTGGTAGACGTTTCTTTCTCTGTATTTATTTTCATGATTTACACCAAAATTACGTCGTTCTTCTCGATCCGAAAATGTTTTTTGAGTAATTTTACGCTCCCTTTCGCGATTAATGGTGCGGTTTTGAAACATGCTTTTTGGCTCTTGCGTCTGGTAATCGCGTGTTCTTGCTATATTTCGGCTCTCTCTTTCCAGATTGATATTGTTGCGGTATCCGTCACGGTTTTGGTAAATGCGGGTACGCGTACTCCGGGTTTGGTACCGGGATGTTCCATCTACAGTGCGGACATTGGTGCGATGCTTGGTGTGATGGTGCCGATAAAATTTCCCGCCACGCAATTTTCGCCCCCGATAATAGTAGTATCCGTCACGATAATACCCTCCATAATAATAGTTACCCCCATAGATATAGTATGGTCTATCCGTATAATAAGGATAACTGTATACTGCCAATATGGAAGAAGGATATGGATCGTTATAGTATCCCACAGACTCACCGTAATAACCATACTCGTTTGTTGCACAGCCGCCAAAGAACACTACTGAAGAAAATACTCCAATGATGCCCAACTGTTTGATATGTTTTTTCATTATTGTTTCCTTTGTAAATAATTCGTATTCTATCCAAATACAGTGTGGAAATCGTGAAATATTTAAAAAATTCAATGGCTGATCATTTGCAGGATTTTGCCCACCGTCAAACCGCCAAATGTCCCTATGATATAACCCATCATCGCCATAAGTACTCCGATCGGGATAAGGGCTCTTGAGTATGCCGATGCCAAGATAGGTGCCGAAGCCACTCCTCCGATATTTGCCAGTGAAGCTACCCCGATAACAAAAAGATCAAGCTTGAAAAGTTTGGCAAAAATAACCATCAATGCCCCATGCACCGCAATCACCATAAATCCCGCAAAGATATACAGGGGTGCCTCAGTGAGTTCTGAAAAATTTGCACGAGAAGCCACAAGCGCCACGATCAGATACAGCATCATATTCCCAAGCTCCATTGAGCCTGCGAGTTTCGCCAAGGATGTCATGGCAAACAAGATGCCAAAAACCGTTGCGCAAATTACAACCCAGCTAGAAGTACTCAAAAACGATGTTTCAGGCAAAAAAGATGCCCCATACTGACTGAATGCCGAAATCAATAGGCTTGAAGACAAAAGCATAAAAAGAGACGCAAAATCGATTTTTTCGCTGGATTTGTTTTGTGTCAATTTCTCACTTACTCTATCGATGATGGAAGTATCTGCTTTGCTCCATGCATTGAAATGCTTTGCAAGCGGGACCAAGGCCAAAAGTATCATCACCCATATCGCATAATCAATAGAGTCAATAAGAAGAACATAACCCATCTTGCTATCGGGAACATTCAGCGCCCCCTGTATAGCAACCATATTGCCCGTACCGCCAATCCATGAACCGCTAAGCGCAGCAAATGCTTTCCATGCATCAGCTTCAAAATATGTATGGAAAAGAGCGAAAGTGAAGATAAACCCCAGCGCGATACTCAAAGAAGCAAGAAAAAATGCGGCCAGCATCTTTTTGCCAAGCTTAAATATTTGGCGCATATCCGCCCCAAGCAACATTAAAAAGATCATCGCAGGAAGAAGATTGGTTTTAAGGACATCATAAGCAGTGTTGATACTTTCTGTTTTTTGCCACACATTCAAAGTAGAAAAAACCATCACCGCAAAGTAGAGAACGACGATGCCCGGAAGATACTTGAAGATCTTAGCTTGTATTCGCTGCTCCAAGAAAACTATAGATGCTGCCATCATTGCCAAAACGGCCAAATACATAAACCCTGACTCTATCATTTGACGCCTTTTATATTACATAATATCTTTATAGACTTATCCGGTATTATATCGCATGTATTATGTCAGTCGGAGTGCAATTTTTACATTTTGCATCTGATTGCACGATGGATGCAAAAAACGATTGATTCGATTTCTCGATAAAATCGCAATTTTGATATACTTTCAAAAAAATAAAGGTTTTTTTGTGCAAAGCAGTTACGATCTATTTTGTGCACTTAAAAAAATGGGGTATCTTCGCACACAAAGGGATCCTTTATGGTGGCCAAACAGCGGTACATTTGAAGTGGTCATCGGAGCGATCCTCACACAGCAAACAAAGTGGGAAAAGGTAGAGATGTCTCTTGCGCGACTCAAAGAGCAGGGGCTTTGCTCGCCTGAAGCACTCAGTCGTTGCGATCTAGCGCAAATCGCCTCACTGATCAAACCCAGCGGCTTTTACAACACCAAAGCCGCAAGGCTTCAACAGCTATGCAAACATATGATTGAGGATTTTGGCGGTTTTGAAGCTTTTAAAGAAAAAGTGGACAGGGAATGGCTGCTTTCGCAAAAAGGTATAGGTATGGAAAGCGCGGACTCCATCCTGTGCTATGCATGCGGACGCGAAGTTTTTGTCGTTGACAGCTACACACAAAGACTGATGGATGCTTTAGGGTACACGTTTGAGGACTATATGCAGCTGCAAGAATGGATGGAGGAGGGGATCGAGGCCCACTTCGACAAGATTGTGCAATGCTATAAAAAGCCCGTCACGCTGCACGCGGTTTTTGCACGCTTCCATGGCAAGATCGTAGAGTTTGCCAAAGAACATATTCGGGGCAAAAATGTAGCCGTAGGCACACTCAAAGCCCACATGGACACAAAGGAATAATTTTATGGCAAATATCGTCATCACCGGATGCAGCAGCGGCATAGGGCTTGAAACAGCTTTATACCTCAAAGACAAATCCGTTAAAGTCTATCCCACAGCAAGAAACCCTCAAGACGTAGAAAATCTCAAAGCGCTTGGTTTTGAAGATGCCATGCAGCTTGACGTAACCAAACCCGAGCAGATCAGCACCGTCATCGCCGAAGTGCTTCAAAAAGAGGGCACGATAGATGCGTGGTTTAACAATGCGGGCTTCGGACAGCCCGGCGCGCTTGAAGATATCCGCACGGATGTGCTCAAAGCGCAGTTTGAAACCAATGTTTTCGGACTGCATGAGTGCACCAGACAGCTTATCCCGATCATGCGAAAACAAGGATACGGCAAGATCATCCAGCACAGCTCCGTATTGGGCCTCATCTCACTTTTTGGCAGAGGCGCCTACAACGCAAGCAAATATGCCGTCGAAGGGCTCACCGATACGCTGCGCCTGGAGCTTGAAGGCACAAACATCTATCCTGTACTGCTCAACACGGGGCCCATCACCAGCCGTTTCCGCCCTAATGCGATCAAAAACCTCAAAGAAAACGTAGATACCGAACACTCCGTTTTTGCCGAAAAGTACAAACAAAGCCTTGAAGGCACCCAAAAAAGAGTCCCTTTCAACGAAACCGCCGAATCGGTAGCCATCGCAGTGCACCGCATCATGCTTTCTGAAAAACCAAAACCCAGATACTACATCACTCAGGCAACCTATCTTTTGGGTTATCTCAAAAGAATGCTCAGCACTTCGCTGCTTGATAAGATATTAAAAAGGATCTAAAACCCATACATTAAAGGCTGAATTTGGCGATAATGGGGTTGTGGTCGGATATCTTTTTAGTGTCTATGACCTCAGAGTAGGTGAGGTTCAGCTCTCTGTAAAATATATAATCGATAGAGTTTAAAAAGACCTTTTTTATGTTTGATTCATCGTCAAAAGTCACCATCTGCAACGATAGTTTTTTTGCAAACTCCAAAAGATACTCCACTCTTTGCCTGTTCCATGTATTGAAGTCTCCCGCTACGATCATCGCGCCGCGGTGGTTTTGGATGGTATCGAAGATATAGTCAAGCTCATATTTGAAATCTTTATTGTGCACGAAATTGATAGCATGGAGATTGACCACGAGAAGCCTTCTCTCATCCGGGAGTATATGATGGGTGATCAGCGACACTTTGTGCGTTGCATACATAAGCTCGCGCTTTTTGCTAAGCAGGCAGATATCTTCATGGCAGGACGACCTAAACGCGCTTAGCACGCCGTAAATATGCTTTCTTGTCTGGATATTTGGAGAGAGTATATAGGAGTAGTCATGAAGTTCCATTTCCAAAGAGAGGTTTTTTTTGACTTCCTGAAAAAGCAGCAGATCAAAGTCATGCTCTCTTATAAGTTTGTCTATAAACTCTCTATACACGCTTTTTTGGGTCAGCTTTGCAATATTCCAGCAAAGCACGCTAAACTCGCCTCTCAATTTTAGCTCTTGGTGTTTTAGGATTTTATCAAAACTCTTTGGTTTAAACATCTCTTTCCTTAAAGTTGCGGCGCGAAGATACGCAGAAGGTTTTCAAACACTCTTTTGGCTTGGCTTGCATTTTTCGTGCCGGTAGATGAGTTGTCTATGAGCATTTGGCTCCACTCTAACATCTGTGCGATAATCTTGCTTGAGTAGATAAAAGTCGCCACCTCGTAGTTTAAAAAGAGGCTTCTGTTGTCAAAATTGACACTTCCGAGCATTACGCTCTGCTCATCAAAAATGATCGCTTTTGCATGAAGCATGGCTTTTTCGTAGAGATATATTTTTACCCCTGCCTCTTCAAGCTCTCTCATGTATGAGCTTCTCACAAGGTTGATTATGGCATGGTTGGCACCCTTTGGCGTTATAAGCCTCACATCCACGCCTCGGTGTTTTGCTATGATGAGAGCCTGCACAAGCGTCTCGTTGGGTATAAAGTAGGGTGTTGTGATATATATCTTCTCTTGCGCACCGTATATTGCACTAAGAAGCGCTTCATAGAGCGCATCCCTTTGCATATCAGGCCCCGAGGGAACTATTTGGGCGTAAATGTCCGCTTTTTTGATCTCTTTTGGTGCATCAAACTCCAACTTTTTCCCCGAGGCATAGAGCCAGTCCGAAGCAAATATGTCAAAAAAGTCCTCTACCGACTCTCCCTCTATCAAAAACATAATATCTTCCCACTCGTTCTTGCTTCTTTTGGCCGCAAAATATTTTTTTGATATGTTTGCTCCGCCGCTGATCACCTTTTCATCATCAAAGATATATATCTTTCTATGGTTTCTCAGGTTGATATAGTTTCTAAAAGGCATCTCAAATATCGGCATGAAAAATTCCACCTCCGCGCCGCTGTCTCTAAGTTTTTTGAGTCTGTATTGAAGTAGGTATAGGGGCAGAGAACCGAGAGAGTCCATGAGAAGTCTTACTTTTACTCCTTCTTTGGCCTTTTTTGCAAGCGCATCCATGACGCTTTTGCCTATCGCATCATATCTGAGGATATATATGCTGATACATATGGACTTTTGGGCATTCTCTATGGAGCGCATGAGGGCCGCATACGCCTGCGAAGCATCAAAAAAGAGCTCTACACAGACATTTGGGGCGGCATCGGATACAGAGTAGTTTCTCAAAAGTTTGTCTAGGGCGTTTTGGGCGCTATTTTGTTTTTTGGCGCTATTTAGCAAAATGGACTCTTTTTTGTATCTGTTTTTGCGTTTTCGTATGCCTATGATAAGATACAGAGGCAAAGCAACATAGGGCAACATAAAGATGGACAACAGCCATGCTATGATGGCGCTTGAAGAACGTCTTTGATAAAGCAGATGAAGCAGCACACCCAATACCACCGCACCGCTGAGAGCCAAGAGGCCATGGTATAACACTATTTCCGAATGCTGCGTTAGATATGTTATGGGGTTCATGCTGATATTATATCGTTAAAAAAGTTTTTTGAAAAAGGCTTTTAGATAAATTTAACAATTAGGCGATGTTGTTGCGAAGTGTTGCAAAAAGCTAAAATGCAGACATTATGAGCGTAATCTTGATATTAAAACGGCCGGCACAACTTCCACTGAGATAAGTTTCTGTAAAATAAGCGATATTTTAAAGCGGTAAAGCTTCGGATGAGAAATAATAAGGTTTAAGATGATTACAAAAGAAAATTTTAGAACAGTTCTTGACAAACTGGGCTTTTCGCGAAATAAAGAAATCTATACTAAAAAATTTGATGAGTTTGATTGTGAACTACAAGCAGATTTTAAAAATGAAATATTGATTTATCCAGAGCAAAAAGGCTTTACGGTAAACGAAAGACAAACTTGCAATTTTAAAGCCAATGAAAATTTTGTTGTTTTTGAGTGTGTAGATAGACTTTTCTCTCAAGGGTATAATCCTGCCCATATCGAACTTGAACCAAAATGGCAAGTAGGACACGGTGCTAGCGGCGGAAGAGCCGATATTTTAGTAAAAGACAATGACGGTAAATCGCTTCTTATTATTGAGTGTAAAACGGCGGGAGCTGAATTTAATAAAGCTTGGAAAACAACACAAACCAAACCGACGCAACTATTTTCATATGTTCAACAAGCAAAAAGCACCAAATTTATAGCACTTTATGCAAGTGGTTTTATAGACAATACTATTCAATCAAATTATTATCTCATCAATATAACAGACAATGAAGAGTTATTAAAAAACAACCCGAAACTAAAAAGCTATAAAGACGCTACCGAAGTAGAAGAGATTTATAAAGTTTGGGTAGAAACCTATGAAAAAGATTTTGCAACTTTAGGACTTTTCGAAGATAACAAAGCTTACGATATCGGCAAAACAAAATTTACGATAAAAGATTTAAAAAACATTAACTCAAAAGATATTCAAGGCAAATATCACGAATTTGCTACGATTTTACGACAGCACAATGTGAGTGGACGAGAAAATGCCTTTGATAAACTTGTAAATCTTTTCTTATGCAAAGTTACGGATGAAACTACAAATAAAGATGAGTTAAAATTTTATTGGAAGGGTAAAGCTTACGATAACCCTTTTGATTTTCAGGACAGACTGCAACAGCTCTATAAAAACGGTATGGAAAAGTTTTTGGGAGAGACTATCACTTATATCGATAATGCTCAAATCGATGAAGCTTTTAATGTTTTCAAAAACAGACCAAACAGCACAAAAGAGCAGATAAAAAACTATTTTAGAGAACTTAAATTTTTTACAAACAACGATTTTGCTTTTATCGATGTACATAACGAAAAACTTTTTTATCAAAATTTTGAAGTTCTTTTAAAAATATCAAGAATGATTCAAGATATAAGCCTAACATCTTCCGATGAAAATCAGTTTTTAGGAGATATGTTTGAAGGATTTTTAGATCAAGGTGTCAAACAAAGCGAGGGGCAATTTTTTACCCCTATGCCCATAGTAAAGTTTATTATAAATTCACTTCCTTCAAAAGAAAATCCAACCGTAATAGATTATGCTTGTGGAGCAGGGCATTTTTTAAATGAATATGCCTCCACTTGCAAAGATGCAAAAATTACGGGAATAGAAAAAGAGTATCGCCTTTCAAAAGTAGCAAAAGTGAGCTCTTTTATGTATGGAAGTGATATAGAGATTATTTATAGTGACGCATTGTCAAAAAGTGAAAAAATCAAAGAAAATAGTTTTGATGTACTCATCGCAAATCCTCCTTACAGTGTCAAAGGTTTTTTAGAAACCCTAAGCGATGAAGATAGAGCCAAATATGAACTTATAAATACCATAGATGAAAAAAGCTATTCGGCAAACAACTCCATAGAATGTTTTTTTATAGAAAAAAGTAAACAGTTATTGAAACAAGACGGCGTAGCAGGGATTATCGTACCAAGTTCGATTCTCAACAAAGGAAGCCAAAGCATAGTAACAAATAAAGGAAATGTCTATGTAACTACCAGAGAGATACTCCTTAAATATTTCGATATCGTAGCCATCGCCGAATTTGGAAGCGGAACTTTCGGTAAAACGGGGACAAATACCGTCACGCTATTTTTACGTAGAAAAAACACAAACCTAAATATATCCGAGCATTTGAAAAATATGGTCGATAGTTGGTTTGAATGTGATTTTGAGACAAACAAAGCATTTAACGATGAGGGACTTCTTGAAAAATATTGCTCTCATATTGAGATAGATTTTGAAATATATAAAACTCTTTTATGCCAAAATTTAGACGATAGACTTTTTGAAAAAGATACCTTCAAAGAGTACAAACAAAACTATGAAAAACTAGGTAGTGCATACAAGAAAAAATATACTCTTTTGCAGTATATGAGAGAAATTGAAAAAGATAAATTTTATTATTTTTCTCTAGCGTATAAAAACTCTTGCGATGTAGTCATCGTCAAATCTCCGAGCGATAGCAAGGAGAGTAAAAAGTTTTTGGGTTATGAATGGAGCAGTGCAAAAGGAAACGAGGGGATACACTATCTTAATAGCGGGACTAAAGTCCCACTTCCAAACGGAACTGACACTTTAGTGTCGGAGGAATTAGACGAAGAAGAAAAACGAATCCTTGAAAACCTCCAAGGGCTAAAAAGTATCAATACGCCGCTTTACAATCCACAAAACAGTGATGATGAAAGTAAAATAAATAAAATCATCAAAGATAATTTTCCCCGTCATACCGCACTTGATGCGGTATCCACAAACAATGAGGATGGATTCCGTGTCAAGGCACGGAATGACGAAATCCCTGAAGCACTGAAACCGTTTGTCACCCGTGCAAAACTTATTGATATGCTTGATTTTTCAAGAGTGGATTTTAATAAAGCTTTGAGTTTAACACCGAGTAAAAGGGTGGAAATTGTGAGTAAGTGGAAAATTGTAAAACTTGAAGATGTAATAGAATTATATGATACTTTAAGAAAACCAATAAAAGAATCTGATAGAAAAAATGGCAATATTCCTTATTATGGTGCAACAGGAATTATTGATTATATAGATGGATACACTCATGAAGGCAGATTTTTATTGATTGGTGAAGATGGTGCTAAATGGGAAGCAAACGAAGAGTCTTCTTTTATTGTTGAAGGAAAATTTTGGGCTAATAATCATGTGCATATTTTAAAATCTAAAAAAGTTATCAAAGATATTTATTTACGAGAATTTTTAAA
>JAUPLS010000079.1 GCA_030836805.1 Campylobacterota bacterium
GCTAATGATAGCCGCTTTGTTGGCTATTGCAATCAAGGCCGGTTCTGCAATCGTGGTGGAAAAGCCTATAGTGAAAGCAAAAAGAAGCAGCCAAAAAAGTGATCCTTTTTTGGCAAAATCGACCGCAAGGCTTTCCCCGATAGGAAAAATCCCAAGCTCCAATCCTCTAATAAAAAGAGCCAGTCCCACAGCAACAATACATAAACCGATCAAAATGGAGGTGAGATTCTGAGGGACGGTTTGAATGATCCCTGCTTGAAAAAACGTCACAACTACCACAATAGGCAGAAGATCCTTGAATGAATTTCTGATGTCGGAATAAAATATTTTAAAACTTTCTTTCATGGATGATATTATATCTACCATAAAGTTTTTTGTGATTAAAATCGTTCTGTTTTTAAAAAAATATTGTCTCATTTGGACGTTTGCCGTTCGTGGTTTTTGTCGAGGCTGCATAGTTGCAAAGATACCCTAATATACGGTTTTGATAATTATAGGGAGCGAGTCTATATATTTAATGCAAACTTATGATAAACATAACGTAAGGATATAAATTGAATAATGCTATCAGAAAAAATAAAATAGGATTTACGATTGTCGCCCAATCGAAAATCGGCAATCCATCAAAAGGCAGGAAGTGAAATGTCGGAGTATCTTCTTTTTTTCTTTATCACCATCGTGGTCTCCTCTTTTTTTGCAATGGGCGGAATAGGAAGCGCTGTGGCGCTTGTGCCTATTTTTGATTTTTTGGGTCTCGGATTCAATCTTGCCAAAGCAATTGCTTTGTTTGTCAATACATCTACAACCCTTACGGCAACGATTTTGAATATCAAACGAAAAGTTTTGGATATAAGATTTGCTCTGCCTTTGGTGATATCTTCCATGCTGAGTGCTCCCCTTGGGGCGATCAGTTCAAAATATATTGATACCACCTATATTAAATGGGGATTTGTGGGATTTTTGCTTTTTAGCGCTACGATGTTGATCTTTTCAAAAAAAGAGACAAAATTAAAATATGAACAGGCCTGGATACTTTATGCAGTAGGGGCAATCGTGGGGTACATCTCCGGCATTCTGGGCGTTGGAGGCGGGTCAGTCATTATGCCTATTATGATATTGCTTGGTTTTGATGCTAAAAAAATGGCAATTGCAGTCAGCTTTATGGTGCCGTTTTCAACCTTTAGCGCTTTTTTGTCTTATGCTTCTTTTGTGCAAATTGACTGGATTTTACTAAGTATCACCGCAGTGGCAGCGATTGTGGGCGGGTATATAGGAAACAGAATTATGCATTTTAAGCTTGATGCACAGCACATCAAAAAAATTATAGCTATTTTGTTGTATCTGATAGCGATTAAAATGATTTGGAGCTTGATGTGAGTGGGGGTGCCCGTCATTACAATGTATGTAAAAACCGGCGTGAAGCCTTCACTTTTATTTCTATCCCTCCAAAAGGATAGAAATTATCTGGCTTGTGTTATGTTTGCATAGTTTATGATTTGATCAAAATTGTCTTCATGCCCGAAGCTGCTGCTGCTGTTGCAGAGCATAAAGCCGTTGTTCAAATCATTTTTAAACAGCGCAAAGGGATAAGGGATCCCATCAAGTTTGTCAATATATGTTGTGAGTATTTCTTTATTGGCTTTAATGATGAGGTCATCCTTGAGGTAGCGTATCGTCATGTGACTCATCTTTGGCGCTGAAATGGGCTGTCGCATAACATCATAAGAGTTGAGCTCCAAAGTTTTGAAAACAAACTTTTTATAAACTATGTCCACCAAAGAAGAGAGGCCAAGAAGCACAGAGAGCATCGTTGAAACCGAAGAGGGATACGAGCTGTCGTAAATATCTGCATTGGTTTCAAATTCCCCCCGTGAGAATTTCCATTTCCCTTGCGCATAATATTTTTCTATCGCATTATTTGCCAGCTTGGTTGCCGTGATGAGGTATCTCTCGTCTAGCGTGCTCTTGTAGGCTTCTATCAATGCATCACCCAAAAAAGCATAGTCTTCCAAAAAAGCATGTATTTTTGGTTTTTTATCCATAAGAGTAGAGTGAAAGAGTTGAGAGTGAATGTACATACTATCAAGCAGCCTATCCAGAGAATCAGTAGCCACTTTTAGGTATCGCCGGTCGATACGGCCGGCCTTAAAAAGTACTTTAATCATCATGGCATTCCACGAGACAATAACTTTTTTATCAATAAAAGGGTAGGTGTGTTTTTCTCTACGTTTTTTTAAAGCCCCAATCGCATCGCCATAGAAAGAGATGTTCAAATTTTGAGGATCTTCTATTCGGATAATATTTTTACCTTCAAAGTTGCCTTCTTTGGTGATGTGCAAGAGAGCTAAAAGTTTGGCATGTTCATTGCTTGGAATATTTGCTTTTTTAAAAGATTTGAGTGCTTCTTCATAGGTATAAACAAAATATTTGCCTTCTTCGCCCTCTGTATCTGCATCACTGGCAGAATAAAAAAGTCCATTTTGGCTCATTTTTTTAAGCATAAAGTCTAGTGTATCAAAAGCGATTGTTTTGTAAAAATTATTTTGAGTGATATAGTAGGCTTTCAGGTACACTTCGGCAAGCAGAGCATTGTCGTAAGTCATTTTTTCAAAATGGGGGACCAGCCATTGATTGTCGGTAGAGTAGCGGCAAAAACCACCTTCCACTCTATCATACAAACCTCCTTTTGCCATTGATAAAAGCGATGCTGTACTCATGGAGAGCGCTTCTGTGTCTTTTGTGAGAACGTAAAGATCAAGCAGCAGATCAAGGATCGAAGCTTGCGGAAATTTGGGAGCCTGGTTGAATCCTCCATCTTGATAGTCAAAAAGTTGTTTGGCTTGGTTTAAAAAACGATCCATAATGCTTTCATCAAGTTTGGTGGCTTGGATTTTATCTATTTTGGGACTAAGAAAAGTCAAAATCTCTTCCGCTTTTTGAACAAGAAGTTCTTTTTCACTATGGTATTTTTGTGCAATCGCCTCCAAAAGTGATTCAAAACTTATCATGCCGTAGCGTGGTTCAGGCGGTATATAAGTTGCAGCATAAAAAGGTTTGAGCTCCTCAGTAAGAAAAATGGATGCAGGCCAACCGCCCGGACGAGAATTTATGAGTTGATATACCCCTTGAAAATGTCTGTCGATGTCAGGACGTTCTTCCCTATCTACTTTGATGGAGACAAAATGCTCATTAAGAATCTTTGCGGTTTGTTTATTCTCAAATGATTCGCGCTCCATCACATGACACCAGTGGCATGAACTGTAGCCGATCGAAAGAAAAATGGGCTTATGTTCTTTTTTAGCTTTTTTAAATGCTTCTTCGCCCCACGGATACCAGTCTACCGGGTTGTGGGCATGTTGCTGGAGGTAGGGAGAGTGTTCATTTTTAAGATGATTTGCCATAGGTAACCTTTTTTATAATTCAATTTGTACTATAATCTTTATAGAGTAGTATACGGCGTATAGGCAAATATGATACTATAATTGGATAAAAAATAAAGAAAAAAGAGAAGAAATGGGCGAGATGATAAAAAAATTGCTTTGGGTGAATGTTGTTTTGAGTACATTTATGTTTGGGGGATTTGGTAGCGCAATTCAAAAACAGGAATTCTTAAAGCCTGAAGATGCTTTTAAGGTCAGCGCAATCAAGCAAAACGATAAGATCGAAGTGGATATTGTAATTGCCCAGAGTATTCATGTCTATAAAAAATCATTAGAGTTTATGATCGTGGCTCCTAGCGAAAAAAAAGTGGAGGCAGTCAAGCCTCAAGCAATAGATTTTGACGGAGATGAAGTATACGAAAAGAGTATACATGTTTCTATCCCGATAGAGAAGATCGAGTCTCAAGTCAAAGGAAATTATACGCTGGCGGTAAAATTTGAGGGATGTTCCGATAAGGGTATTTGTTATCAGCCTATTGTTGAAACTTTTGAATTTGAAGGCGTGCAGCTAGGTATTTTCGACAAGATTTCTTCTTTGACCAAAGAGGGAAACACAGCAAAAATCGCCGATGTATTGGGCAGTGAAAGCTCATGGTTTGTGATCGTGTTATTTTTCATTTTTGGCTTGCTCCTTGCTCTTACGCCTTGTGTTTTTCCTATGATTCCGATTCTTTCGTCTATCATCGTTTCGCAATCAGGAGAAGAAAAACCTAGCGTAGTCAAAGCATTTTTTATCTCGCTGGTATATGTTGTTTCTATGGCATTGACTTATACGTTTGTGGGGGTAGTCGCAGGCTTGTTGGGTGCAGATATTCAAGCAGCGATGCAAAATCCTTGGGTTTTGACACTGTTTGCGGGACTTTTTGTTGCATTGGCCCTTTCGCTTTTTGGTTATTATGAGATAGGACTTCCTGCTTCTTGGCAGTCTAAAATTTCTAAAGCCAGCGATGATGCAGCCAAAAGCAAAGGACTTTTGGGAACGGCTGTGATGGGATTGCTTTCCGCACTTATCGTAGGCCCTTGTGTTGCGCCGCCGCTTGGCGGAGCAGTACTTTTTATCTCTCACACGGGGGATGCGTGGCTTGGGGGCTGGGCACTTTTTGTGATGAGTATGGGTATGGGAATGCCGTTGCTTTTGGTGGGAATAGGTGCAGGTAAGTTTATGCCGCGTCCGGGGGGATGGATGATGCGTGTTTCGCAAGTCTTTGGCGTGATGATGTTGGGACTTGCTATTTTTATGTTAGGACGCATTTTGCCGGATGGTGTCACGATATTGCTTTGGGCGCTGCTTTTCTTGGGGTCTGCGCTCTATATGGGAGTTTTTGAAAGCAAAGAGAGCGAAGGAGCCCTAAAGCTCTTCAAGCTTCTCGCTTTGATTTTTTTACTCTATGGGGCATCGTTATTTGTAGGTGCGCTCAGCGGCGCAACTTCTATGCTTCATCCGTTTGAAAAATTTACCTCGGGCGACAAGGTCGCGGGTTCTGCCAAAGAAGCGGACAAGAGTATCCATTTGGGCTATTCTGCGGAAAGATTGATGCGGGAGGTGGAAGCTTCTGAAAAACCGGTGGTTGTGGATTTTGGAAAAGCTTCATGTTCTGCGTGCGATGAGCTTGAACTTATTACTTTCCCCAATCCAATTGTACAAGAACAGCTTAAAAAGTTTACGTTTATTAAGGTGGATTTGACAAAAAATACAGAAGAGGACAGGGCGCTGCTTAAAAAGTTTGAACTTTTTGGTACTCCTAACATCATTTTTTTTGACAAGGAGAACAACTTTTTGCCCGAAAAAAGCTTGACAGGTTTTATAAAACCTGAGGATTTTGCAAAGCATTTGGAAGCCATAGCGCAATAGGGTAAAGATAGGATATAATGCACTCTATAAAATTGTGTGCCACTTGCAATACTTCAACATGACGGAAAAACCTATGATGCCAGCCAAACTTCAAAATACACATATCAAGATCGGTGAGATAAACACCCTTAGAGTAGAGCGAGATACCGATTTTGGCCTCTTTCTTATCGCCCAGGATTTTCATGAAGTACTTTTGCCCAATGTTTATGTAATGGAAGATGAAATGCCGCTTGGTGCGCTGATAGATGTATTTGTCTATACAGATTCGGAAGATCGTCCTGTAGCGACAACGAAAATGCCTTATGCAAAGTTGGGGGAGTATGGGTATTTTACTGTGGTGGATTACAAATCGTATGGGGCATTTGTCAACTGGGGTTTGCCAAAAGACCTTTTTGTTCCGCTTTCACAGCAAAAAGAGTATTTTAATATCGGAAAAAAGTATATTTTGCGCATTTGCCTGGATGAACAAACAGGGCGGCTTTATGGTACGCAGAAAATAGGCAAATATTTCAACCGCGACATGAAAGGCTTGTATCCGAATAAAGAGATGGAGGTACTTGTGATCGCTAAAACCCCTCTGGGGTATAAGGTTGTTGCGGACAGCCAGTATGAAGGAATGCTTTTTGACAGTGAGATTTTTGAAGAGGTAAAAATAGGAGATCGCAAAAAAGCCTATATTAAAATGGTCAGAAAAGACTATAAGCTCGATCTTTCTTTGCAGCCGATAGGCAAAAAAGCTAAGGTAGATGAAGCGCAACAAAAAATCCTTCAGTTGCTCAAAGAACAGGGGGGACAGTTGCCTTTTACTTACAAGAGTGATGCAGAAGAGATTCAAAAAGTGTTTGGATTGAGCAAAAAGAATTTCAAGCGCACCCTTACGGCACTTATTGAAAATAAGCAAATTATTCTTCATGAAAAATTTATAGTACTCGACAATTTATCCGGTATACTATGACAATATGACAATTTTTTTCTTTTCTTTTCTTTCTCTTTGATACAATAATTGATCAAAACAGAGGATTATTTTTTGCGATATTTTATTCTATTTCTTATGCCTTTTCTGTTGTCTGCAGAACCCTTTAAGGTGGTGACTTACAACATTGAAAACCTTTTTGATGCGTCCTATCAGGGAAGCGAATATAAACAATATATTCCAGGCAAACATAATTGGGATGAACATATGGTGGATATCAAGCTCAATCATGCAGCCGAAGTCATCTGTGATTTGGATGCAGATATTATAGGGCTCCAAGAGATAGAAAACGGCAATATACTCAAAAAACTTCAAGGGCGTCTTGAAGAGGTTGGGTGCAGCTATAAATATAGCGCCATTACGACAAAACAAAATACAGCAATTCAAATCGCGTTGCTTTCACGATATCCTATCCGAGCCCAAAAAGAATTGGTCGTAAATGATACGCCCAATATACGCAACATCTTAGAGGTGGATGTAGAGGTACAGGGATATCCTTTGAAATTTTTTGTTAATCACTGGAAGTCAAAAAGTACAGGGGGATGGGAAAGCAAACGCATTGCTTATGCCAAAAGACTGGAAAAACGAATTATGTCGCTGCCTTCTGATGCGGATTATATTATTATGGGAGATCTCAATAGTGATTATGATGCATATTTGACATTGAACGAAAGACTCGATGATGCAAATGGGCGTACGGGCATTAATGATGTGTTGCGTACAGTCTGCGATGAAAAGTTGCTGCAAAAACACGAAATACCCAAAGCGCAAAAAGGAAGCCATTATAATTTATGGCAAGAACTCCCTTTCGCGCAAAGATGGAGTCATAAATTTTATGGCAATAAAAGTACTTTGGATCATATATTGCTTCCTGCGGGCATGTTTGACAAAAAAGGTATTGATTATGTCAATCGCTCTTTTAAAGTATTTAAGGCCCCCTATCTCTTTACAAATCAAGGATACATCAACCGTTGGCAATATGACCATGGCAAACACAAGGGTAAAGGCTATTCTGATCATTTGCCTGTCCATGCTTCTTTTGATACGCACCCTTATGTGCCAGATAAAAATTCTCAAGAGCATAAGGCAGCTGTTTCCAAACCGATAGAGTTTCTTTATAGTGTTGAATCCTTGAAAGATGAAGTCCTGCTGGAAGATGTGGTGGTGTTAATGAAGAGAGGAAACCATGCCCTGATCAAGCAGGCCCCAAACGGGCGCGGCATCTATCTTTATGGTTGCGCAAAAGGACTTAAGGAAGGTCGCCGATATGACATTATGGTTCAAAATATTGCTATGTATAATGGATTAAAAGAGATTACGCATGCTTACAAGATCAAAGAAAAATCCGAAACCGAAACCACTCCTTATTTTAATCAAAACACAAAAGTACAAAATGAAGCGCTTAAAGAAATTATCGGTATTTACAAAGGCAAAAACTTTTATTTTGATGGCCAAATTTTGCCTATCCATTTTAAAAATAAAAAAGATATCCCGCCGCAAGGAAGCAAACTAAAGTTACACTATGCACATCTAGGGTATTATAAACAATTACAAGTAGTTATCTACGGTAAAAAAGATTTTAGCATAGTGGGGAAATAATGGCATTTTACACTTGGATATTGGCATTTCATGTGATGAGTTTTGTAAGTTGGATGGCGATGCTGTTCTATCTTCCAAGATTGTTTATCTATCATCGTGAAAATGCGGATAATAAATCATTTACGGATATTGTGGAGATACAAGAATATAAACTTTTTAAATATATAGGTGTTCCTGCGATGTGGGCAACTCTATTTTCAGGTTTGGCCATGATTTATTTAAATACGGGTATTTTTTCAAGCGGCGGATGGATGCATGCGAAATTGGTTTTAGTGGCATTTTTGATCACTTATCATTTTTCGTTGGGAAATATACGAAAAATTATGCTTGAAAATCCTCACTATAAAACAAGTAAATATTTAAGGATCTACAATGAAGTTCCAACGCTTTTAATGATTTTCATTGTGATCATGGTGGTCGTAAAGCCGTTCTAAAAATACCATAAAATAATTTTATTTTGTGTTATAATATTTTATATTTTAAGTTTGAAGGAGTGAAGTATGGAGTTGCCAGCTATTACATTGCCTGCAATGGACCTTCCGTTTGATATCCCTGTTTTATTGCACCCCCCGGTAGATCATTTTGCAATCACACTGCCTGTTATCGTTCTTTTGTTGGAGCTTGTAAATTTTGTACTCAAGAGAAGGGCTGTCAGCGTGACTTCGTTTTTGTTCATTACTCTGATGGTTCTAGTGATTATCATGGCATATTTCACTGGAGTTACAGATGGCAAAGAGGCTTTTGAAATATTGAGCGATGAGGGCCAAGAAGCACTGAAAGGGCACAAAACATTGGGTACTTATCTCATGTTGACATCCGGGATTGTATGGATATTTAAGTTGCTTTCGATGATGATGAACAAGGGGGCAGTGCGGACTCTTTACATCTTTATCCTTCTCTTGTTTGTTGCTGTTGTCCTTAAGCAAGGCAAAGAGGGAGGCAAGTTGGTATATATTCATGGTGCGAATGTTGTTAAAGTGCATGAGCTTGATGATGAAATGTTCGATGTTAGCGAGGAACTTGATGATTTAAAAGCAGAGATGAAGAAACTAAAGGAGTCCCAAATACCAGCGGTTGAGCCTGATTTGGAGACCGAAGTTCCGACTGCTCAGGCTTCTGATGCCAATGGCACTGTTTTAGAAGAAAGTGAAAAGGAAGATGCAAAAGAGGCCGAAGCTGCTGTTCCTGCCGTTGAGGCTTCACCGCAAACAGTTGCACATTAATCTCGCTTTACAAAAAGATAAAAAGTTTTTTAGTAGGTGATGCGAGCCAGATAGAGCCCGTTGGGGGGCGCAAGTTTTGTGGTATGACGTTTTTTGCATTCAAGCTGTTGGTTTAGTGCCTCTATGGACATTTTGCCGGATGCGCAAGCCATAGCAGCATCTATCATCATCCTAACTTGCGAACGCAAAAATCCATTGGCTTGAAAATAGATAAAGTGGTAGCGGCCATATTGTCTGTAGCCGGTATAGTAAATTTCTCTGACAGTCGTATGGGTGATTGTTCCTGTTTTGCGAAAATAATCAAAATCGTGTTCGCCTTCAAAACACTTAAGTGCCTGTCTGAGCAGAATTTTATCAAAAATTGGATAGCAAGAGATATAATTTTCTTCAAATACAGAAGGTTCCTCTGCTTTAAAGACATAGCGGTAAAGACGTTTTTTGGCGCTGAAGCGTGCATGAAACGTTTGAGATGTTTGGGTGATATGTTTAAATCGAATACCATGAAGTTTTTTGTTGAGCGCAAATTTTAGTTTGTTTAGATCGCTCCAGAATTCAGGTAAGTCAAAGTGTATGATTTGACCTGTAGCATGAACGCCTGCATCTGTGCGTCCGCTTGCGACAATGTGGGAGTTTATTTGCAAAGAACGCAGGGCTTTTTCTATTGCTGAGGCGACAGTCTGTGAGGTACTGTTTTGTTTTTGAAAACCATGGTACGCGCTTCCATCGTAAGCAATGACCGCTTTTATTCTCATAGGTTTTGTCACTAAAAATATCTTGCTACACGTTTTTTAAAGAGCCATTTTCCAAGAAGTGCAACCATGAAAATAGCAAAAAATAAAATTAAAAAATTTCCCCATTTGTCCAACGAAGAAGCGATAAAATAAAAGAAGAGCGCTACCAAGAAAATAATAAGAAAAGAATGATTGGCATCATATCGAGGATTAATCATGGCAAAAGAAGCCACCAGATGGATGCAAAGCAGGGGAATAAGACTTACAAATATAAAAAATAAGATTTTTCCCATCAATTTTTGATTGGTTGCGGCCTGTGCCCAATAATTGAATATGTCTTGGTAGCGGAAATCTTTTTGCCTGCTTGTATCAAAAACTTCAAGAAGTTTGTATTGGGCTTGCTGCAGCTTGGTACCCGTATAAGTGTAACCGTATCCTTCGTTGAGCAAAAGTGAAGTTTGATTGTGCTCTTTATTGAGTTTGCCGCTATGCGAAGAGAAGAATTGCTCTTGATCTTTTTTTGTGCGATTATAGATAACAATCGTATGAAAAACATCATCCTTATTCTCTTTAACGTAGACATAATAGTCACCAAACTTTTGACCCAATTTGCCCGGAACGATATTGAGTTTGGCCTCAGCTTGTTTTTCTGTTTTGAAAGACTGATAATATTGTTTGCTCAACGGCATTGCCAAAAAAGAAACAAAAAGCAGAAGAAGCGAAAAAAGCGTTCCAAGGATAAATAGGCTTCTGAGTACTTTGTCTGCTCTGAGTCCAAGCGCATAAAGTGCAACCAGCTCATTATCCAAAGAAAGCCGCATGAGAACATTTGTCAAGGCGGCCACAAAAGAAAGAGGCAGGGTGTAGAAAATGATATCGGGCAACGTATAACTATAAAGCCGGAACATTTCTGTAAAAGAGATTTGTATTTGGGCCGTAAGTGAAGCTATTTTGACAAGGTAAACCAAGGAAATAATAAGAAAAAACGGTAAAAATACAGTCAAAAATGATTTGGCAAAATTGGTTGAAATATACCCTTTGACGTTAACCATGGATGATTTTCCCTACAAGGTGCGCCGTCTGCGAATCATGGAGATAGACAATGAGTGTTGCCAGTGCCAAAAAAGGCACAAAAGGCACACCGGTTTCACGGTTGATCAATGAAGGAATCATTGCCAATATGGCCGAGAGAAAAAGTGCAACAAAAAAATTTGGGAACCCCAGAAGGGCTCCCATTGTCCCGGCAACAATAACATCAGCACTGCCCATTGCCTGTTTTTTTGCAAGAAAAGAAGAGAGCAGCCCAATCAGATAAAGCCCCCCTGATGCGACAGCTGCATAAAAAAGGGCATACAGAAAATCTGGTTGTACCAAAGCAAAGAGCAGAGCGGCAAAATTGACATTATCCGGCACAGCCATGTATTTAAAATCGATCATTACCAAAGCAAGCAGCGCAGAAAAAGAGGCAGCGACAAAAGGCAAATACCACACTAAGCCGATTTTTATATAGAGTGCCGCAAAAATAAGCCCGGTAATCAATTCGATCATTGGATATTGTTTGGCAATTTTTTCACCGCAAAAATGACATTTGCCTCGAAGCAGAATCCAGGAAAAAAGAGGAATATTGTGCCACCATTGAAGCGGTGTTTGACAACTTTGACATTTGGATGCAGGAAAGACAATGCTTTCGCCTTCGGGAATACGGTAGATAACCACATTGAGAAAAGAACCGATGACGGTTCCAAAAATAAACACTGCTATGACAAGGGGAATCAGAATCTCTTCTTGCATTATATGCCTCCAAAGCGTCTGGTGCGTTGATGGTAGTTTTGAATGATTTTATCTAATTCGTCTGCTGTAAAATCGGGCCATAGGGTGGATGTAAAACAGAGTTCGCTATAGCTCAGTTGCCAGAGTAAAAAATTTGAAATACGCTGTTCTCCACTGGTGCGCACAAGCAGGTCAATATCTGCATAAGGTGTTTGAAGTGCCGAGGATATGTCACTTTCTGTGACCACACTTTTACCTTTTTCTATAAGCTTGTTGACTGCTGCTGTGATCTCTGCCCGCCCGCCGTAGTTGAGGGCCAGTATTTGCATAAGATTTGTATTTTCTTTGGTTTGTTCTTGAGTATCAAATATTCTTTGCTGCAGAGGTTTGGAGAAAGCGCTCAAATCCCCGATTGCCCTGAAGGCGATGCCTTGTTTTTGATAAGAAAGCAATTCTTCCTTGAGGTATTTATCTAGCATTTTCATAAGAAATTCAACTTCTATCTTGGGGCGTTTCCAATTTTCTGTACTAAATGCGTAAAATGTGGCAGTTTCTATTGTGGAATGATGGGCGCAATAAGCGGTAATATCACGAATGACCTCCGCGCCTTTTTCGTGTCCTTTTGTACGATTAAGCCCGCGCTGCTTGGCCCATCTTCCATTACCGTCCATGATGACGGCCAGATGCCGTAGCGGAGTATCACTCATCTATAAGTGCCTTTGCTTTGTCAAGAATATGTCCAGAAAGAGTAAGTTTATCTGTTTTTCCCAATGGGATCTGGTTTTCTTTTGTAATAAATGTGATCTCATTTTCTTCCGTTCCAAAGCTTTTGCTGTTTTTTAAAAGGTTATAGCAAACCGCATCTGCTTCTTTTTGTTCAAGCAGTGCCAGGGCATTGGCCAAACCATGCCCGGAATCCATTTCTGCTTTAAAAGCAATAGTTTTGATATCCTTTTTGTTTAAGGCGGAGAGAATATCGGGTGTTTGTTTTAGCTCCAAATTCCATGTGTCGCCCAGGAGATTTTTTTTGAGTTTGCCTTTCTGCGGATACTTTGGTGTAAAGTCAGAAACGGCTGCGACCATAAAGAGATAAGGTTCTTTTTGTATAAGACATCTTGGGTCGGTACTATTGAGGGAGGCTTTGCTTATCTTTCCTTTTTTGGCAATACGAATAGCGTCTTGGGTATACTCTAGGAGTTCAGCCGTATCATCCACCTCTATGGTATAGATATTTTGAGGCAATCCCTCATTTCCTGCAGTTGTGATGAAACACACATCCGCACCTTTTAGATAAAGGCTTAAGCAAAGCGATTTTGCCATTTTTCCTGAAGAGAAATTGCTGATATAGCGCACGTCGTCTATTTTTTCGCGCGTGCCTCCGCCTGTGACTACGACACGTCTGTCTTCCCAGAAATCTTCCTTGAGCAATACTTTTGCTGTTTCAAAAAAGATTTCAGAGGGGTCTGCCAGTGCACCAGAGCCTACATCTCCGCAGGCTAAAAGTTTTTCCTGGGGTTGTATGATGGTATAATCGTTAACCCCTAGCATTTTAAGGCTGCCTGCGGTGTAGTGGTTTTTGAGCATTTGTGTGTTGGCGGAGGGGGCAATCAGCATTGGTCCGGCATAAGCGAGAGCAGTTTGCGTTAAGAGGTTGTCGGCGATTCCTTTGGAAAGTTTATTGAGTGTGTTGGCCGTGGCAGGTGCGATGATGAATGCGTTACATTTTTTGCCTATTTCAATATGGTTAAGTTCGCAAGACCAGCTTTCACTTTGTTCTGTAAGTACGGGATTGCGCGTAAGTGCTTCAAACGTGAGCGCAGAAACAAATCGTTCAGCACTGGGGGTCATAACGACATGCACCTGTGCACCGGCTTTGATAAAAAGTCTTGCAAGATCGCAGGCTTTATATGCCGAGATGCTTCCTGTTACACCCAGTAGAATCGTTTTATTTTTCAAATCAACCTGCATTTATTTATCTCCCTTGTGCTTGTCGCTCTCTGTGAGAAAAAATTTGTAAAAAAAGTTTTGTATGGTTCTAAGCGGAGCCCTTGAGATGGCAAGCTCGCCTTGTTTTATATTTTTGTTGACGGTGGTTCCGGCTGCTATCATCACATCATCTTCTATGACAACGGGTGCAACCAGCTGTGTGTCGCTCCCGACAAAGACATTTTTGCCGATGGTTGTTTTGTGTTTGTTTTTGCCGTCGTAATTGCAGGTAATAACTCCGGCACCCAGATTGGTGCCCTCGCCTATGGTCGCATCCCCGATATAAGCCAGATGTCCTGCTTTGACACCGCTAAGAGTAGATTTTTTGATTTCTACAAAATTTCCGATATGTGTATTAATGATTTTTGAGTGCGGCCTGATGCGTCCCATAGGGCCCACGTCGGAATTTTCTATATAGGATTCTTCGATGACGGAGTGTGCTTTGATATGCGCATTGTTAAGATGGCTTTTTCCTTGGATGCACACACCGTTTTCAAGGATACATTCCCCTTCAAATGTTGCTTGGATGTCAATGTAAATCGTCTCTGGCAGACGCATACTCACGCCTTCCCTCATCCATCTGTGTCTGATGCGTTTTTGCATAATCTCTTCGGCAGATGCCAGGTCAAGTTTGGAGTTAACCCCTTTAAATTCTTCTTCCTCCACAAAGACAGGATGCACTGTTTTGTGTTCATCGACTGCCATCTTGATAATGTCGGTGAGGTAGTATTCTGCTTGTGCATTATTGTTGTTTAATTGAGGAATATAGTTTTCAAGTACGGTTTTTTTGACGCAATACACACCGCCATTGACCGATTGTATCTTTTTTTGTGCGGATGTGCAGTCTTTTTCCTCTACGATCTCCTGCACTTTGTCTTCGATGATCACCACCCGCCCATATCCGCTTGGATCATTAAGCCTCAGAACAGACATATTGACATGCGCATCCCCTTGTATAAGAGAAAGCAGAGAATCTTTTTCCATCAGCGGCATGTCCCCATTGAGTATAAGTACTTTGTCGTGACGTGCATGTACCCCTTTTATTGCACCTCCCGTGCCGGGAAACTCTTGGGCATTTTGCATATGAAAGCAAATGCCCTCATAATGTGCCTCTATCTCTTTTTGGATACGGTTTGCTTGATGATAAAGCACGATCGTGATGTCATCTGAGAGCGTTTTTGCCACATCGATCACATGAAAAAGCATAGGTTTGCCAGATATTGGATGAAGTACTTTAGGGGTGGCTGACTTCATTCTTGTCCCCTGACCTGCTGCGAGTATGACCACACTGATAGACATTTATACTACCTTTTGGATAAAATGATACAAATAATATTATTGCGATTATACCTAATTGTGATTAAAGGCATTACTTTGATATGTAAACATTTTGGAAATTGTGGGTCTTGCGGATTGTATGAGACGAGCTATAAAGAGCAGTTGCATGAGAAGCAGGAAAGAGTTGCGCGGCTGCTTGCGCCCTACTATAAAAAAAAGTTAGAGTTATTTGACTCTCCCTCTTCACATTATAGAGCCAGAGCAGAGTTTCGCATCTGGCATGAAGGGGACCGTTGCGAATATGCAATGGGTAATAGTCAAAAAAACGGTGCGGTTTGCATAGAGGAGTGTCCCAAGGTTATCGAAGCAGTTGAAAAACGTATGTGGAAACTGCTGGAAAAGATCAATGCATCGACACAGACATTGGGAAGCCGACTGTTTGCCGTAGAGTTTTTGGCTACAACCACTGATGAGTGTCTTATTACAATGCTCTATCATAAAAAACTGGACGACGCATGGAACACGGAAGCCAAACTTCTTGAACAAGAGCTTGCGTGTAAAATCTTGGGTAGAAGCCGCAAGCAAAAAATTGTACTCAGTGATGAGTTTGTGACTGAAAAGCTTAATGTTGACGGTAAATGTTTTACTTATAGGCAGTATGAAAGCGGTTTTACGCAACCCAACCCTTTGGTTAATGTAAAGATGATAGAGTGGGCCGTCAAACAAGCCAAAAAGATAGGCTATGGAGATTTTTTGGAGAGCTATTGCGGATTGGGTAATTTTACACTGCCGCTTTCTGGCTATTTCAAAAAGGTGTTGGCTACAGAGATAAGCAAGCGTTCCATCCAAGCAGCACTTGAAAATTGCCAGCTCAATGATATAGTCAATATCACATTTGCAAGGCTCTCATCCGAAGAGATGACCGAAGCGCTCAGCGGACTACGAACGTTCAATCGTCTCAAGGGAATAAACTTGCAGGCGTATGATTTTTCTATCGTTTTGGTTGACCCGCCAAGAGTAGGATTGGATGAGGGGACGATGGCGCTTATCTCGAGGATAAACCATATTATTTATATCTCCTGCAATCCTGAAACTTTGGCGAGAGATTTAAGCATATTGACGCAAACCCATGAAGTAGTTGAGGCAGCCTTGTTTGATCAGTTTCCTCATACAGAACATGTAGAAAGCGGCGTCTTTTTGGTCAAAAAAGCGTAGCCAAAGGCGGGTTTATCCTAACAGTTCTCTGTGGTCTACCATCGCACATCGGTTTTGTACGACATGGATGCCTGCATCTTTTGCTTTTTGCGCTGCAGCATTGTTGACGATGCCAATCTGCGTCCAAAGTACTTTTACATCCCCTCTTTGAATGCAGGCATCGGTAATGGCATTTACCGCTTCAGGTTTTCTAAAAACGACAACCATGTCAACAGGCTCATCGATCTCCAAAAGGCTTCTGTAGACTTTTTGCCCTAAAATTTCTTCTTCTTTGGGATAGACAGGGATCATTCTGTATCCCGCTTCGAGTAAATACTTGGCAACCCTGTGACTGTCTTTTTTGGGGTCGGGAGAAACTCCTATGACAGCAATACTCTTTGTGTCTTTAAAATATTTAATGATTTCTTCTTTGTTGCTGTTGATTCTTGGAAACTCACACTCCATGCTTTATCCTTTATTTTGATATACTTTTATCAATTATTACCTAGGATGCATAATGTTAGACTTAAAAAGTATCGAAAAAGCCTATAAAAGGGTAGAAGAAGTAGCGTATTGCACCCCTTTTTCTTACGCACCTATCTTGAGCGAAATGAGCGGCTTTGAAGTGTACCTGAAAAAAGAAAATCTGCAAAGAACCGGTGCCTTTAAGCTTCGCGGTGCTTTCAATAAAATCGCCTTATTGGCAAACGAGGGACGCAAAGAAGGTGTGGTCGCCGCAAGTGCGGGAAATCATGCCCAGGGTGTTGCTTTTTCTGCTAAGCATTTTGGCATTGATGCAACCATCATTATGCCAGAATCTACTCCGCTTACTAAAGTACAAGGCGTTAAAGAGTTTGGAGCAGCAGTGATACTGCATGGAGCAAATTATGATGAGGCGTATGCGTATGCCATTAAATTTGCTGAAGAGAACCATTATATCTTTGTGCATCCTTTTGCAGATGATGAAGTGATGGCGGGTCAAGGAACGATAGCGCTTGAGATGATAGAGGAGATAGAAGATCTGGATGCCATTGTGGTACCGGTAGGAGGAGGAGGGCTTATTTCCGGCATTGCCTGTGCTGCTAAATCGCTTCAAAAAAGAATTAAACTCATCGGTATATCGGCAGAGGGTGCACCGGCGATGAAAAATTCTTACGATGCCAAACGGCCGTTGGATACACTAGGTGTCCGAACGATAGCAGACGGAATTGCGGTGCGTGACACTTCACCCATAACATTAAAATATATTCTTGAATATGTTGATGCCTTTGAGGGCGTGAGTGAAGATGAGATTGCTTCGGCTATTTTATTTTTGCTTGAGAGGCAAAAAGTATTGGTAGAAGGTGCCGGTGCAGTGGGTGTAGCCGCACTAATGCACGGAAAAATCGATTTGCCAAAAGGGAGCAAGGTGGGGATTGTTTTAAGCGGAGGAAATATCGATGTTACGATGCTTTCGCTTATTATCGAAAAAGGATTGATGAAATCTGCACGAAAGATGAAGCTTGTCGTAACGCTGGTTGACAAGCCCGGAGCGCTCCAGGCATTTACAAAAATCTTGTCAGATATTAATGCCAATATCGCTCAAATAGGTTATGATCGAACCTCTACAGATTTGGAATTTGGCGATGCCCATGTTTCTGTCGCATTGGAGACCAAAGGAGTAGAGCATCAAGGGCTGATACGTCAAGAGCTCAAAAAAAATGGATTTATGTTTAAAGAAGAACAATAATCAGGCGAAAAAAGAATAAATGATAGCTGTTGACCTAGGTTCAAATACATTACGGGTAGTACAATTTGACTGCAAAAGTCAAAAGTGTACCGCTGAATATGAAAAAATAGTAAAAACGGCTGATGGGTTGGCTCAATATGGAAGCATAAGCGATGAAGCTGTTGGCCGAGTGATTGACGCAATCAATGAGGTTAAAGCAAAGATAGATTTTGGAAGAGACAAGATAAGGGCAGTGACTACCCAAGCAGTAAGAAGTGCTGCCAACAGTGAAGCTGTCATTGCAAAGATAAAAGAATATACCGGTGTAGAATTCGAGATCATTAGCGGGGAAGAAGAGGCAGCACTGACACTGTTGGCTGTTAAAAAAAGACTGGATAGTTTACAGCATGTTTCCAAAAGTTTTGTTCTTGTTGATATAGGGGGAGGATCTACTGAGCTTATTTTTCATTATTCGGACAAGGTGGTTGCAAAGAGCTTTCCCGTGGGTATCGTAACTATTGCGCAAAGTTATAGTGCGCTTGAAGAAATAGAAAACGCGTTGCCCGAGCTTATGTTGCAAATACAGATATTTTGCGCTGAAATCTATGCCGCTCAGGGTAAAGTGGATTCTTTTGTTGCTACCGCAGGCACTCCAACTACAGTAGCGGCGATGAAAATGAATCAAAGCTATGCAACCTATGATGCACAAAAAATCAACGGAACCCTGCTTGAAAGAAATGAGCTGGATTTCTTTTTGGATAAACTTTTGTCCATGCCTTTTGAGCAGCGTGAATATACGGTGGGTACGGGGCGTTCCGATCTGATCGCTGCTGGAATATTGATCTTCAAGCAACTTTATAATATCACCGGATTTGAACATTGCATTGTGGTAGATGATGGATTGCGTGAAGGCGTAGCCTTGAGGATGTGCAATAAACTCTAATCTTTTTTAGCTATAATCGGAAAAAATAAAATATTGAAAAACGGAGTGTAAACCATGCAGATGAGTGGTGCACAAATGGTATGTGAAGCGATCATTGCTGAGGGTGTAAAGACTGTATTTGGCTATCCAGGCGGTGCGATCATGCACGTTTACGATGAGATTTATAAGCAAAACGGTTTTGAGCATATATTAAACCGCCACGAGCAAGCAGCGGTTCATGCTGCAGACGGATATGCCAGGGCGACAGGAGAAGTAGGGGTTGCTATGGTCACCAGCGGCCCTGGATTTACCAATGCTGTTACGGGACTTGCGACTGCCTATATGGATTCTATTCCGCTGGTTGTTATTTCAGGACAGGTTCCTTTGTCTTTGATAGGAACGGACGGATTTCAGGAGATTGATGCGGTAGGGATTTCAAGGCCCTGCACAAAACATAACTTTTTGGTACGTACGCTTGAAGAGCTTCCGCGTATTTTAAAAGAAGCTTTTTATATTGCAAGATCGGGAAGGCCGGGCCCTGTACTTGTAGATATTCCTAAAGATATCACCGTGGGTATAGGAAATTTTGTCTATCCGGATACGGTGAATATACCGACCTACAAGCCAACCTATAAAGGGAACAAAAAGCAAATAGAAAAAGCGGTTGAAGCGATTAAGAAAGCCAAGAAACCGTTGATCTATGTGGGTGGCGGTGCCGTATTGTCCAATGCAAGCGAGTTGGTGCGACAGTTAGCCCAAAAAACACAAATCCCCACTGTTGAAACCTTGATGGCAAGAGGAGTTATGGGTGCCAAAAATCCATTGCTTTTGGGGATGCTTGGCATGCACGGAAATTATGCCTCCAATATGGCAATGAGTGAAACAGATCTCATTATCGCATTGGGTGCCAGATTTGACGACAGAGTCACAGGCAAACTTTCAGAATTTGCGCGTTATGCAGATATTATTCATGTGGATATCGATCCGGCAAATATAGCCAAATTGGTAGATGTGGATTATCCTATCGTCGGTGACGTATATGATGTATTGGAAAATATGATCCCTTTATTGGAAAATGTTAATACAGACAGATATCAGGCATGGAGAGAGATTCTTAAGCGTTATGATGCACTTCATCCTCAATCCTATGTGGACAGTGATGAGGTACTTAAGCCACAATGGGTTATAGAAAGAGTGGGTGAGCTGGTTGGCGAAAATGCCATCATTACTTCAGATGTTGGACAGCATCAGATGTGGGCAGCACAACATTATCCGTTTGACAGGCCGCGCCAATGGATCAACTCGGGCGGATTGGGAACTATGGGATTTGGGTTTCCTGCCGCGATTGGAGCCAAGCGTGCATTTCCGGAAAAAACCGTTATCAACATTACTGGGGATGGATCGATTTTGATGAATATGCAAGAGCTTGTCACTGCGGCCGAATATAAAATACCAGTCATTAACCTGATTTTAAACAATCATTTTCTTGGAATGGTAAGACAGTGGCAAACTTTTTTTTATGAGAAACGTTATTCGCAAACAGATCTTACTTTTCAGCCAAACTGGAAAGCCTTAGCCGAGGCGTGCGGAGGTATAGGATATGATGTGGAGACTAAAGAAGAATTTGATGCTGCACTCAAAGACGCCATCAGGCAGGACAAAGTCTGTTTTATGAACATTGCTATTAATCGTTTTGAAAATGTACTTCCCATGGTACCCGCAGGAGGCGCATTGTTCAATATGATGTTACCACAAAGTGAGGAGAAGTGATGGGAGTGGAAATAATGAAAGACGAACGACGTGTTATTTCTGTAATCGTAATGAATGAAAGTTCTGTACTCGCAAGGATAACCGCACTTTTTGCGGGACGTGGTTACAATATTGAGTCACTCACGGTCGCACCTATACCAAACAGTGAAATGTCTCATATTACCATAGAGACTAAAGGCAATGCCAAAGTTATGGAACAGATTACAAAACAGCTGCATAAACTTATTCCTGTTTACAAAGTGATCGAACATGAGGAGATGGTAGAAAAAGAGATGGTGTTGGTCAAGTTTCCTATTGCTGAAAATCTGAGTGATATTGCAGCATTGTGCATAGCCTATAATGGCGGAATCGTAAATGTAGGCAAAGAGATGATCATCGCTCAAGTTGCAGATGAACCGATGCGTATCCAGCATTTTATTGAAGCTGCACAGCGTTATAATCCTTGTGAGATTGTGCGCGGCGGAGTTGTTGCCATTGAACGCTAGCTCAATGCACCATAAAGGGTGAAGAGTGAAGAAATATAGTTTAAGTGAGATTTGCCAAGAGATAAAGATCAGTTTCGGCGGTCAAGATATTCTAATAGACGGTATTCATACACTGAATGAAGCCACTTCTTTACAGCTAAGTTTTTTTAATGCTGCAAAATATGTAAATCAGCTTCCTTCTACAAAAGCGGCAGCAGTGCTTATAGAGGAAAAATATGCACATCTTTTGCCTTCAGGCACAATCGCATTGATTACAGATGAGCCGTATCTAAAATTGGCACTTGCCTCTAAGTTTTTCGCCCACAAAATAGAATCCAAAGGCGAACATCCCTCAACAGGGACAGGCTGCGATATCGACAAACGTGTGCGGTTTGGAAAAAATGTGAAAATCGGCAACAATGTAACGATTTTAGCCGGATGTTATGTGGGAGATAATGTTGTTATTGGATCAGATACGCTGTTGCATCCCAATGTTACATTGTATCATCATACCAAAATCGGCAGTCGATGCATCATCCATGCAGGTACTGTTATCGGTTCGGACGGTTACGGTTTTGCCCACACAAAAACAGGGGAACATATTAAGATTTATCAAAATGGCAATGTGGTGATTGAAGATGATGTGGAGATAGGAGCCAATTGTGCCATAGATAGGGCGGTTTTTGGAAGTACCTATATTCGCAAAGGTACGAAACTGGACAATCTTATACAAATTGCCCACAATTGCGATATAGGAGAGTATTGTCTTTGTGCAGCTCAAGTGGGACTTGCAGGCTCTACTACCCTGGAGAGAAATGTTGTCATGGGTGGGCAGAGCGCCACGGCCGGACATTTAAGGGTAGGGGCTTTTGCAACGGTCGCAGGCAAAGGCGGAGTGACAAAATCACTTGAAGGCAAGAAAACGTATGCCGGCTTCCCTGCAATAGAGCATAAAATGTGGTTGAAAATGCAAGCCATGTTTTCCAAAATGTTAAAGCAGAAGTAGGCCAAGAAGTTCTAAGATCTGTGTTATAATCAAAACGAAAAATTATAGTGTAAAGGAATAAAGATGAGCGGAACAGTAACCAAGATTGATGAGATAGCACTCGGCGGCACGAAAGAAGGGAAAATTACTATCGCAACCATTCAGGAGCCTTATGGCTCAAAAAGCCAGAGTGTTGCGAGTATCGGTATCTCTCTTCAGGCAGATTTGCAAGAACCAGACTGGAAAGTACACATCCCTAAAGAAAATATTGATACAGTGATTGAAGCGCTGCGAAAGGCTAAAGAAGCGCTTTAAGCCTTCTTTATGCTTCTTGATTAAAGACCATTGAATGGTTGGGAAGCAAAAAAAGGAAGCTGCTGCTGCAAACAATTATCCAACTTACTATTGAGTGAGGTTTGGTGATTTTGTATATTCATATCTATGTATTCCCCGCTTTGCCTTTTTAAAATGTGTGATTTTCTATTTCACCTGCTTACGCGGATTTCGCTTTTTCGTATAGATTATTGAAAATTTTCACCCTATCAATTTTTAGCTATTCATTTGTTGTGTCATAAGATCGACAGTCCTTTTAAACGTATTTATTTCATACTTTGCTACAATAACAACATCATAATAAAGGAAGTTTTTTGTCTACTACTCAAACAATCAAATCACTTTTAAGCAAACGCATTTTGGTTATAGATGGCGCAATGGGAACCCAAATACAAGACCTTGAAGTGCCTAAAGAAGCATGGATAGATGATAAAGGGGTATCTCAGGAGGGGTGCAACGAACTGCTCAATGATACCGCTCCTGAACTTATAGAAAGAATTCACAAACGTTACGCTATGGCGGGCGCTGATCTTATTAAAACCAACACTTTTGGTACGATGCCGTGGGTATTGGATGAGTACGACATGAAAGAGCGCGCCTATGAGCTTTCAAAAAAAGGTGCACAGCTTGTTAAAGCCATATGCGATAGGTATGCCACGGAAGAATCCCCCAGATTTGTGTTGGGCTCTATGGGCCCGGGAACAAAATTACCCTCGTTGGGACATATCCATTATGACGAGATGTTTGAGGGATACAAAGAGGTGGCTTTGGGGCTGATCGATGGGGGATGTGATATATTTTTGCTTGAAACCTGTCAGGATCCGCTTCAAATTAAGGCCGCAATCCATGGATGTGAGGCGGCAAACAGTGAACGTAAGGTTAAATTGCCTGTTATGGTGTCTGTGACCATTGAGCTGAGCGGAAGCATGCTTATCGGTACGGATGCATCTACGATCGCAACAATTTTGGAGCCTTTTGATATCCTCTCGCTTGGATTTAACTGCGGAACAGGTCCTGATCAAGTCAAAAAACACCTTAAAACGCTCAGTGAACTTTGCAACATTCCCATCTCTGTGCATGCCAATGCCGGATTGCCCCAAAACAGAGGAGGCTATACCTATTATCCTATGGGGCCGGATGAATTTACGGCAAAACAGCTTGCGTTTACCGAATTTGACGGGGTGAGTTTTTTGGGCGGATGCTGCGGTACGACACCACAGCATATTCAAGCACTCAAAAAAGCAGTAAAAAACATCAAGCCCAAAAAACCTACAGGCAGCATTAAGCCCTCTGTTGCTTCTTTGTTTGGCAGCGTAGAACTATTTCAGGAACCTGCGCCTTTGCTTATAGGAGAGAGAAGCAATGCCACGGGTTCTAAAGCTTTTCGTGAGCTTATCATTGCAGGTGATTATGAGGGCACATTGACCGTAGGGCAAGCACAGGTGCGTGATGGAGCACATTGTTTGGATATCAACGTAGAGTTTGCCGGCCGTGATGGCGCGGTAGATATGCGTGCAGTAATGGAGTTGTACAATCAAAAGATTCCTTTGCCGCTGATGCCAGATGCCACGCGTGTCAATACGATGGAGGAAGCCCTCAAGTGTATCGGGGGAAAGCCTATTGTTAACTCGGTCAATCTTGAAGATGGCGAAGGGAAACTTGATGAGATTTGTAGGTTGGCAAAAAAATACGGTACGGCTCTGGTCTGTTTGACTATTGATGAAAAAGGGATGGCCAAGACTACCGAAGACAAACTTCGCATTGCCGAGCGAATCTATGATCTGTGTGTAAACCGCCATGGTATCAATCCTGGAAATCTCATCTTTGATATGCTCACTTTTACCGTTGGTTCTGGGGACTTGGAGTATCGTGACGCGGCAGTGCAAACTTTAGAAGCGATCCGTCAGCTACATGCAAGACATCCCGAGGTGGGCTCTACGCTTGGACTTTCGAATATCTCTTTTGGATTGAGTGTCAATGCAAGGGTTTATCTTAACTCAGTCTTTTTGCATCATTGCATTGTTGCGGGAATGACATCGGTCATTATCAACGTCAAGCATATTGTGCCGTTAGCCAAGATGAGCCAAGAGGAGATTGATATTTGTGAAGAGCTGTTGTTTAGGGCAGATGACAACTCTCTTTTTAAATTTATCGAGTATTTCTCCGATAAAACAGTTGATAGCAGTACCAATGATGAAGCCTATGAAGCGATGAATTCTCAAGAGAAAATTGCAAAATTGCTTTTGGACGGAGATAAGGAGCGCATGATTCCTTTAGTCGAAGAGGTGCGCCACCATATTCATCCGGATACGATAGTCAATGAAATACTGATTGATGCAATGAAGGAAGTAGGGGAGCTTTTTGGAAATGGGCAGATGCAATTGCCTTTTGTGCTTCAGAGTGCTGAAACCATGAAAACTACAGTAGACTATCTTACGCCATATCTTACTAAGCAAGAAAAAGAAACGGATACGACATTGGTTATAGGCACTGTCAAGGGTGATGTGCATGATGTAGGCAAAAACCTTGTGGATATCATTCTTTCCAACAATGGATTTAAGGTGATTAATATAGGGATCAAAACAGAACTTCAGGAATATCTTGATGTGCTTAAAGAGTATCAAGTGCAAGCCATAGGCATGAGCGGACTTTTGGTCAAATCTACGGCTGTCATGAAAGACAATCTTGAGATAATGGCTCAAATGGGACTCGAGATACCGGTACTTTTGGGCGGGGCTGCATTGACGCGCAGTTTTGTTGATGATTTTTGCCGCCCTGTCTACAGGGGACCCATTTTTTACTGTCGTGATGCATTTGACGGAGTGATTGCTATGGGCCGCATTGAAAAGTATAATGAAAATCCAAGTGTAGGACTGGATACACGTTTATCTGGCGATATGACAGAACGCCAAAAGAAGATTCAAAAAAAAGTGATCATTCCGCCTTTTGAACAGATCAAGATGCCGGATCGTTCTGTAGAGATACCTACACCGCCGTTCTGGGGAAGAAGAGTACTTCAAAAGGCCGATCTGGATGTCAACATGATTTACGAGTGGATCAATACACGTTCTGTTTTTAAGATGCACTGGGGATATAAAAGCAAAGGCATGAGCAAAGAGGCCTATGAAAAACTTCTTGATGAAACGGTTATCCCTGCATTTGAAAGACTCAAGCGCGAGTTTATTGAAAAAGATCTTTTTGAGCCGACTATCATTTATGGATATTATCCGTGCAGAAGCAATGATCGGGAGTTAGTGATTTTTGATGAGAGCGAAGGATGGAATATCGATGCCAATGCCAATCGCGAACCGTTTTACGAGATTGTAGGCAGAGCCGTGACACAGTTTAGTTTTCCAAGACAGGGCAGAAAACCGCACCGCGCCTTGAGCGATTTTTTTCGCCACGATAGACATGACGTCATTGCTTTAACTTGTGTAAGCGCAGGGAGGAAGTTTAGCCTGTATGAAAAAGAGCTTTATGATGCAGGAAAATACCTTGAATACAATATGGTACATGGGTTTTCGGTGGAGCTTGCCGAAGCTCTTGCAGAAGTGGCACATAAACAGATACGTCTGGATCTAAATATCGCCAGTGAAGACGAAGGTCATACTCTAAGAGATGTGCGCATGAACCGCTATCAGGGAGCTAGATACTCGTTTGGGTATCCTGCATGTCCGGATTTAGAGCAAAGCCGCCAACTATTTGATCTGTTGAGGCCTGAAGAGTTTGGCATAGAACTCAGCGAAACATTCCAGATGCATCCAGAACAAAGCACGACCGCTTTGGTAGTGCACCATAAAGAGGCTACCTACTATGCGGTATAAAGAGTAAAATATATTACCTGGGCTTTAACTTTATCTAAAGTTTTAAAACAGTGAAACATATTGATGAATGGAAGAATTACATATGTGGAAAAAATTATTATCAAAGAAAAGATATTATGGCGGCAGGGAAATAAGAGAAGATTCTGAAGAAGAATATTATCGCAGTAGTTATCATAAAGACTACGACAAAGTGATCTTTTCAAATCCATTTAGAAGATTGTCTAAAAAGACACAGGTTCATCCTTTATCAAAAAATGACCATGTCCACAATAGGCTTACCCATAGTCTAGAAGTTGCCAGCGTCGGAAGAAGTCTGGGGTTGAGGGCCGGCGAATTTTTAAAAAAGAAACATCATGCCATTGAGCCTTACGATGTTGCGTATATTGTTCAAACGGCATGCTTGGCTCACGATATTGGCAATCCGCCTTTTGGGCATGCAGGAGAAGAGGTTATCAAAGAATGGTTTGCAAAAAATGCAGATAAAGATTTTTTAAAAGAATTGTCATCGAAGGAGCAGGAAGATTTTAAATATCTTGACGGTAACGCCCAAAGTTTTAGGATAGTCAGCAAAATAGAAAACAATCTGTTTGGCGGAGGGATGAATCTGACTTTTGCAACGCTGGGAACACTGGTAAAGTATCCTTATTCTTCAAGCCATTTTAAAATAACCGGCAAACCCAAATTTAACTACTTTCACAGTGAAGCGGATTTTTTTAGTCTTTTGTTTGACGAGCTTGGATTGGTTAAAGCCGATGGTTCTTTTAAAAGACACCCCCTTTCTTATTTGATGGAGGCTTCTGATGATATTTGTTACGGATTGCTGGACCTGCAGGATGCATTTGAGCTAAAGATTATCACGCTAGAAGATATGAAGGATATTTTTGTTTCCATTTGCAGTGAAGAAAAAACAGAAGAAATATACCACAATGAAAAATATACACAGACGCAAAAGGTTTCAAAGCTGGTAGCTGTTTCTATATATAATTTAGCTACGCATACGATGGAAGTATTTGAAGAAAATTTTGATGCTATTGTGAGCGACAAGCAGCCAAAAGACTTAATTGAACTTTTTAACAATAAAAAGTTTAAAAAAGGGATTGAAAAAGCAAAAAAATTGGGAATCAAAAAAATATTCAATGAAAAGAGAAAAATTGAATTAGAACTTGGAGCGTATAATATCATCGAAACCTTACTTGATATCCTCATTCGTGCTACCTATGAACTCTATAAAACAGGAGATGAAACAAAATTGTCCTTTAGAGATAAAAGAGCATTGGAATTAATGGGTGGGGGTAAACCCAAAAAAACAGATAACTTATACCATATGTATCAAAGAGTGATAGATTATATCATTGGCATGACAGACAACCATGCAAAATATGTCGCAAATCAATTGAATGGAAGCGGTTATTAAATTAAAAATAAAGCTGCGATACAAAATCGCCTTTTATGATTAATGTTGATTAATATGCACGCGGCTATAATTAGCGATAAAAAGTCAGCCTAAAATCCATCTAAAAAAGAGGAAATCTTATCTTGCACTCTCTTATAAAATATTTTCTCGACAATTCAAGATTGAACCACACTATTTTGGTATTTTTGTTGTTTATGGGTATTTTTGCCTATATCAAGATTCCCAAAGAGATGTTTCCTGTTGTGACGCTTGATACTATCGATATCAAAGGCAGCTATATCGGAGCAAGTGCGGATGCGCTGAACAATTTTGCCGTTAGAGAGATAGAAAATCAAATCGATGCAATTTCCGGTATCAAAAAAGTAAGTTCAACCGTTACGAACGGAAGTTTTATGGTTACTATCGAACTTCAAGACGGCATCAATAGGTATGAAGTACTCAATGAAGTGAAAGATGCGATCAGTATTGCCAAACAGTATCTTCCAAGCGATATGGAGGAACCCGTTGCAACGGTATCGCAACGCGTGATGTCGCTTTTGAATGTCTCTTTGTCTTCAAATGCCTACGATCAAAAAGGGTTACTGAATATTGCAGAAAAATTAAAGACGTCAGTATTTCAGGTGCCGCATATTAGTGATGTGCAAATTTTCGGCGACAGTGATTTGCAGATTGATATTATGCTGGATCATAAAAAAATTATGGCCTATGGACTAAACAGTTCTCTAATCATTAATAAAATCAAAGAGCTTTCCTATATCTATCCGGTAGCATTTATCGAACAGGCCGGCAACCATATCTTTTTAACTGCCAACAACAACAAATTTGACCCTGAGTTTTGGAAAGAGACACTCATAGAGGCTGACGGCAAAAAAGTCTATTTGGGCGATGTGGCTGCTGTCAAGATTGATTATCCGACCAAGGATACCATTTCCAGGTTTAATGCAAAACCGTCTATTGCATTGCTGATATTTAAAGATGAGCAGGGAGACTCTATCAAGGTTTCCCAAGAAGTAAAAAAAGTTTTGTCGAAAACACAAAATGCGTATAAAGATTTATCGATTGATATTTCAAGAGACAGCTCAAAGCCCGTTGAACAGAGGATTAAAACAATTCTTTCCAATATGACCTTGGGGCTTATTTTGGTAGGGTTTTCGATGTATATCCTCATCAGTCCAAGGCTGTCGTTTGTGATCGTGATGGGGATACCGTTTTCGTTTATTTTTGGACTTTTGGCCATAGAAGCTTTGGGCTACAGTTTAAATATGATCTCGTTGATGGCCATGCTGATCACATTGGGTATCGTCGTGGATGATGCCATTATTGTGAGTGAAAATATTCAGCGCCACTTGGATGAAGGAGCCAGCGTCAACGAAGCGGTGATCAACGGCACCAAAGAGATGATTATGCCTGTTATGATCGCCGCATTTACGACGATATTCGCCTTTTTGCCTATGCTTTTGATCAGCGGTGAAATGGGATTGCTTATCAAACTGATCCCAATCGTGATATCGGTGTTGATACTTTCATCTTTGATAGAATCTTTTTTCTTTTTGCCGCTTCATGCAAAAGATATTTTGCGGAAAAATGACAAACTGTTTGACTGGTCTGCGATATATAACACGTATGAGAAGATTTTGCATAAAACCATTCATTATAAAAAAACATTTTTGCTTGTGTTTTATTTGGCAGTGCCTGCTTTGACGGCATTTGCGATACAAGAAAGCAGGTTTCAAATGTTTCCCGATATGGATTCGCGAAACGTTACGCTTTCTGTCAAGCTGGATGATTCTTTAAGCATTGAAGAGACCGACAAGATAGTCAAAAGATACGAAACGCTGTTGCTGGAGAATAAACAGCGTTTTTACATTAAAAACATTAATACTTCCGTAGGCGTTTTTTCTGATTTAGCCGGTACGACAGAGGTGATCGAAAACGGGTTTACGCTGATGCTGGAACTTGAGGACTTTAAAGAGGACAATATCTTGGATAACTATATCAATCCGGTGCTGTCGCTTAGCTTTGATTTTGAACAAAAAGAAAAAATCAGGCCAGAAAGTACGCAGACCGTGATGCAAAAAATTCGAGAGTTTGTCACTCCGGTCGTGCAAGAAGATAAAGCAGTGGATTTCAATATCGTAAGCAGCAGGCTTCATATAATGAAAACTGATATCGAAATAAAATTGAGTTCGGACAATACAAGATCCCTTGTTGAGTATATAGAAAAATTTAAAACAAAACTTTCTTCTATCGAAGGAGTCAAGGATGCTACAGACAATACGAAAATGGGGGAAAAAGAGTATAAATTTATACTGAACCATTATGGCCAAACCTTGGGGTTGACCGATTCGGCGGTTGCTTTGGCGCTTAACAGTTACTTTATGGAAAAGGAACAAGCCGCCACCTTTGACAACAGCGGAATTATCAAAATTAAAACATATTCGATCCACAAAGACAATCTCGATGAATTAAAACATTTTCCTATCCCTCTAGGCAACGGATTTGTCGAATTGCAGGATGTGGTAGATTTTACGGTCGAGCGAAATTTTGAAAAAATAGAAAAAGAAAACGGAAAGATATACAAAAGTGTTTTTGCCAATGTTGACAATCGAATCATCAGCGCAAACGAAGTATTGACGCAAGTCGATGAGGTTGTGCAAGAGGCAAAACGGCACGATATCGTAGTCAGTTTCGGAGGAGAGCGCGAGAAAAGTGCCCAAATGGCAATCGACATGATAAAAGCATTCATGATCGCCATGTTTTTGATATTTATCACGCTGCTGATCAACTTCCCTTCCTTCAAGGTTTCTTTGATGCTGATTTCTGTTATACCGTTTACTATTTTAGGTGCCTTAGCGGGCCATTTTATCATGGGGGTCAACCTGAACTCCCAATCGATGATCGGGATGCTCGGCCTTGCAGGAGTTGTCATTAACGACGGCATTATCATGCTGGATTTTTTGAATGGAACCAAAAAGGAAGAGGAGTTTTTCAAAAGAGCCAAACAACGTGTAAGGCCGATACTGATTACTTCGATTACGACCGTATTGGGGCTTACGACGATTATCTTTTTCCCTTCCGGAGAATCGATTATGCTTCAGCCTATTGCCATATCGCTGGGGTTTGGTATCGCGTGGGGGACGGTATTGAATTTGTTTTATCTGCCTGCGCTGTATGCGATGGTATTTAACATTAAGGATTGAAAATGAAGTATTTATTGTTTATATGCATGCCGGTCATGCTTTTTTCGCAAAC
>JAUPLS010000080.1 GCA_030836805.1 Campylobacterota bacterium
CCGTTCACTTCCCAGTAGACAATTACTTCAGTACTTGACTCGACATTTCCCTGTTTTGCTGTGATAGTTGTCGCTCCTTCTTTGAGTGCCTGAAGTGTTGCATTGGTATCTACAGTTACTGTCTGACTGTCTGCTGTGCTCCACTGCACCTGTGCAGTGATATTTTTCTCAACGCCGGTATCATAATGGCCTATGGCTTCAAGCGATAGACTTCCACCTTCTTTTAACTCAACTGTGTCAGGTCGGATAGTTATGCTTTGCAGCAGCTCTTTGGTAACCACGAACCGATACTTGATCTTATTGATCTTTGTATTCTTATGGGCTTTATCTGCTTTAAGGCTTTTGATCTCCACTTCGTACAACCCCGGTTCCAAAGATGCTTTGGGAGTGAATATCAGTTTTTTCTCTGTTTGGCTGTATGTGATAGTTCCTGCTATATGCTCATGGGTCTTTGAAGAGAGGCAGGTCAGCTTGACATTGTGTTCCTGTATGGCAGAGATATCCAGCGGTACAGCAAAAGTTGCTTCTATCTTCGCAGTGCGGGAGACATCCTCTTGCTCAGGGGACGGTACAAGCTGAACGATCACATCCTGATCGGTTCCCTTGGATTTGGAAAGATCATCCTGGCTTGACATCAGTACTAGTGGCAGTGAAAATACCATAACCATAACAGTAAGAATACGTCTCATAAAAAGCTCCAAAAAGATAAAAAATTTATGTATGAATTTGTGGTTACAGCAGCAATTAAAAAACTGCGCGCCTTCCCCAAAATACACGATAGGAGTCCATTGTACTTCAGAAAAACTTTAATTTAATATAAATATAAGAATTTTCAATATTTTGAGATAGAAGGGTTAGGTAACAACTACAATTTCTGCTGTACTTGCGCATAAGAGAGGAGAGTACTCATGCCACGAAAACTACGTATAGGCTGTAGTTTCCTCGTTTCGTATCGGGAGATAAGGAACGAGAGAATCTTATTTTTTTGGTTTATATCTAATTTCTACTTAGATATTACTCTGTTTGTTGGTCTTGGTTTGCAATTTCGTGTCTTGGCACTTCGGGCTTCATCGCAGGGAAGAGAAGTACATCTCTGATGGAGTGTTGGTTTGTCAACATCATCACCAATCTGTCTATACCTATCCCTTCGCCGGCTGTTGGCGCCATTCCGTAGCTAAGTGCCTTTACATAGTCTGTATCCATATGCATCGCTTCATCGTCGCCGGTAGCATCTTTTGCTGCCACTTGTGCTTTAAACCTCTCGTATTGATCGAGAGGATCATTGAGTTCACTAAATCCGTTGGCGATTTCTTTTCCTGCAATAAAAAGTTCGAAGCGTTCGGCAATATCAGGATTTTTGTCACTTCTTCTTGCCAAGGGAGAAATATCTATGGGAAAATCGGTAATATAGGTAGGATCAATAAGTTTTGGTTCTACAAATTCATCAAAGAGTTCTGCCTGAAGGTGCCCCAATGTCAATCCGGCATCCGCTTTGATATGATGTTCAGCCAGGAAACTCAATGCTTTTTCTTTATCGGTGGCCACTTCTTGCGGAACACCCCCGATACTTGTAAGGGCTTCGATATATGGTATTTTTGCAAAAGGCGTTGTAAAATCAATTTTTAAATCACCGTAAGAAAGTGTTTTTGGCAATCCGAGATTTTCAAAGAGATACTCAAATAATGCTTCGGTAATTTGCATCAAGTCTGTATAGGTGTGATATGCCCAGTAAAATTCTATCATAGTAAATTCAGGATTATGGGTATGGTCCATTCCCTCATTTCTAAAATTTCTGTTGATCTCAAAAACCGCTTCCATTCCTCCTACAATAAGACGTTTAAGATAGAGTTCTGGTGCAACACGCAGATATCTGTCTATGCCAAGCGCATTATGGTGGGTGATAAAGGGCTTAGCATTTGCACCGCCGGGAATAGGATGCATCATGGGTGTTTCTACTTCAAGAAAAGATCTTTCTTCAAAAAATCTTCGCACAAGAGAAACAATTTTGCTTCTCATGATAAAATTGTCTTTCACTTCCGGATTCATGATCATGTCAAGATATCTTTGGCGGTAGCGTAATTCATGGTCTTGTAAACCATGAAATTTTTCCGGCAGCGGAGAGATGGCTTTGCTCACAATCTCAAAACGTTTGCAATGAAGCGTTAGCTCACCGGTTTGCGTAACAAAAGGGTAGCCCTCGGCAACAACTATATCTCCCACTTCGATAAGTTTTTTGACTTTATTGTAATATCCTTCAGGCAGATCATCACGATTATAATAAATTTGTACCAGTCCGTCGGCATCTTCGAGTTTGGCAAATGCAGCTTTCCCCATAATACGGATAAATTTAATCCTACCCGTAAGGGTATAGGTTTTTGATTGATCTTTTTTTTCATCCGCATCTATTTCTTTGATGTAAGCACACTCTTTGATAAACTGCTTGGAGGGTATTCCTTTTTTAATCTGGTTGGGATAAGGATTGATGCCTTCTTCTCTTAAGACTTCTGTTTTTTTAATGCGCTCTTGAATATATTGATTTTCAAATATCAAAGTTTCTCCTCTGTTTGTTGGTGTTTATTTTTTTGGCAGGCTTCACAGATTCCCACGATTTTCATTGTATGCCCGGTCATCTTGAAGTTGAATGTTTTAGCAATTTTTTCTTGCTGCCTTTCGATGGTTTCATCGAAAAACTCTATGATTTTTCCACAAGAGGTACAGATAAGATGGTCATGATGCTTTTTGAGCCCAATCTCATATTTTTTGCCTTGTACTCCAAAAGAAATGGAACTGACAATGTCCGATTCTTCAAGCAACGTCAAGGTGCGATAGACTGTAGCGATGCCGATAGTAATATCAGGATATGATTTTTTAAGAAGTATATAAATTTCTTCTGGCGTATGATGGCCACTGTTTTCATAGAGAAATTTTAAAATAAGCTCCCTTTGTTTGGTGAATTTAAGTGCATTGTCCTTAAGTAGTAT
Source organism: Campylobacterota bacterium (assembly GCA_030836805.1). Classification (GTDB taxonomy): domain Bacteria; phylum Campylobacterota; class Campylobacteria; order Campylobacterales; family Sulfurovaceae; genus Sulfurovum. The sequence continues at coordinate 2,982 of JAUPLS010000080.1, forward strand.
TTTAAATTTTTTTAAAAGAAGAGAATAGGCGATCATCAATACCCTTTTTAATGTGAAGACACAGTACTGTTGGTTTCAGTATGATTTTGTAAAGTGGTATTGTTTTCCGGTTGCAAAGTAGTTGAAAGATTGGTTTCATTCTGATCAACGGTTTCTTTTGTGGTTTCGGTGACTGTTGATGGACTTAAACCTAAAGCAGAGGTATCAAGATCGATCAAGTAAGATCCAGTGATTTTCAAATAAGGATAGAGAACACTCTCTTGTACATATTTTTCAAGATTGTCTTTTATCAAAGCGACATTTGACAGGGCCGTGACGATTAAAGCAAAAATAATAAAATATTTCCCCCCGCCTGCGATGAAACCAAAAATTCGATTGAGAAACCCAAGTCCGCTTGCATCGCTTAATTTGGAAAAGAGAGAGCCAAGCAGAGTAGCCCCCAACCATATAATAGTTAAAATAGCAAGAAATCCGATAAGTTTGAGCAAAGAGGTATTTTCTAAATGCAAGAAGTTGGTATCAATTACTTTAGCGGCAGTTTCAGAAAGGCGGGAAGCAAAATAAACACCAGCCACAAGGCCCAGCAGGCCAAATACTTCTTTAATAAATCCGTTAATAAAACCTTTGATGCCAAGTATCAGAACAATAGCGCCGATAGTGACATCAAAATAATTAAAATCTGTTATTGCAAAATCCATATAAAATCCCTATCGTTGACTCATTTTCCGTTATTGTATCCAAAAACACTTTAGTAAGTTTATATTGCCCTTGAAACTTCGTCGGGCTTATTGGCATACTGGAGGGCAATATCGCGACTTATTTTTCCCTCTCTGAGATACTTTAGGAGTGCTTGTGTTTGTGTCTGCATTCCTGTTTCAACTTGACCCAATTGCATCTGTGAATAAATCTGGTGTACTTTATCTTCACGAATAAGATTTGAAATAGCATGATTGGTAATCAAAATTTCAGATGCTGCGACACGGCCGCCACCCAATTGAGGCAGAAGTGCCTGTGCGATAACCGCAACCAAAGAGGAGGAGAGCATCGCCCTGATTTGAGGCTGTTCTTCGCCGCTAAAGACATCAATGATACGGTTAATTGTGTTTGGTGCAGAAGAGGTATGCAGGGTGCCAAAAACAAGATGTCCTGTTTCGGCAGCCGTTAGGGCTGCTTCTATGGTCTCCTTATCCCTCATCTCGCCTATGAGGATAATATCAGGGTCTTGACGCATGGCATATTTAAGTGCGGTAGCAAAATTTTTAGTATCTTCTCCTACGCCCCTATGAGAAAAAACAGCTTTTTTGTTTTGATGAATGAACTCCACCGGATCCTCAACGGTAATAATATGTTTTGATTGGTGGAGATTGATCTCATTGAGCATGGCAGCAAGCGTGGTTGACTTGCCTGATCCCGTAGGCCCCGTAACAAGAATAAGTCCTTTTTCCCTTTTAATTAGACTTTTGTACACAAGCGGAGCGCCAAGGTCATCAAGAGAAGGAACATCAATAGGGATGGTTCTGAAAGCCGCAGCCATATCACCTAAAGTTCTATAATAGTTTGCCCTGAAACGGCCAATATTGGGCAGCAAAAGTGCAAAATCAAGCTCATTGTATTCTTCAAAATGTTGTTTTTGCCTTTCTGTAATGAGAGAGTAACACATCTCTTCGATATCTTCGCCTGTTAGCTTGGGAAGATTGACCGGTTTCAGTGAACCGTCAAGCCTAATCTGAGGTTCTGTACGGCTGACTAGGTGAAGATCTGAGGCACCATGCGCAGTAACACTTTGAAGCAACTTTTTAATATCAAAATCGGCCATATAAATTTCCTTTTCTAGTGTAATTTTTGTTGATAAACAGATTCATTGTAGCCGATGATAATATTATCGTCCCATTCAATAACGGGTCTTTTGATGAGCATATTTTCTTTGGCTAACCATGTTGCTTTTTCTTTTTCGTTTAAAGTAGATTCTTTGAATTTTAGGTTTCGGTACGTGGTGCTTTTTGTGTTAAAAAGAGCATGAATGTCTATGTGCTCAAGCCAAGCATCAATTTTTTTTTGAGTTACGGGTGATTCGCGAAAATCTGTAAAAACATAAAGTATTTGATGAGCTTTAAAGTATTTGATCGCTTTTTTTACACCACTACAGTTTTTTATTCCGTACACTTTTAGCATTGTTTACTCAATGATTGCCGGGACAACAAAGAAATCGTTTTGACTTTGAGGTGCATGGGAAAGAATTTCTTTCGCGACAGTATCTGCTTGCCGAACAACATCTTCTCTCATGGGTGTGCCGCCTTCCAATGTAGAAAAAGAAGCATCTAGCATATCAGTATCAAGTTCGTTGAGGTTGTCTATATAGGCGAGTATTTCTGTTAACTGCTCCATAATCTCGTCTTTTTTGCACTCATCTACACGAAGATGAGAAAGTTTTTCTAATTTGTTTAAAATAGTACTATCAATGCGCATAATCGAACCTCTCCGGCTTTTTCTTATTATATATTAATTTAGTTTAAGATATAACTACAATAGCTAAATGATGAATCAAAGGGTAGAGATATGCTGCAACAATTAGATATGAATTCCGAAGAATTTAAAACAGAGCTTGAAAAAACAGAAAGATTTGCAGACAAAGTGTGTGAAAGCCGTGGATGGGTATATGGCCCTAACGCCGATGTCAATGAGGGTGTAATCATGGGGCTGGCTAGACATAAGCTGCTTTATGGAAAAAGGTTTTGTCCTTGCTATATGGTGGAAGAGGATGAAAGCAAGCCCGGAAAATTTAAAAGTGCAGATGATAGGATATGTCCCTGTAAGCCCGCTATTGAAAAAGAAATCCCCCAAGAGGGCATTTGCCATTGTCAAATATTTTGTACCCCGGAGTATTTTGAGGCACACGGAAAATAGCCAATTTGAGTATAAATTGTGATTTTTGATACATAATAAAGAGGCAGAAAAGAATGTTACAAAAAAGCAGTATTAGTTCAGAAGAGCTTGAAAGTCTTTTAAAATCCAGAGCAAAAGGAGAAATCGATTTTATTTTGGTAGATGTAAGAGAAGGAATGGAGTATGATATGGGGCACATCAAAGGTGTAGATATGCTTAAGCCGACATCCGATTTCTCCAGTTGGGCAGAAGCACTTTTTAATGAAACCCAAGATAAAACAGTTATTTTTACTTGTCGCACCGGAAGCAGAAGCGGACAGGTGCAAATGATTTTTAAGCAAAATGGCCATCAGCATGTAGTCAACCATGCCGGCGGAATAGTCACTTATCGCGGCGAGGTAGAAAAGTAAGCCATGAATGTCGTCGATTTTTTTATAAAGCTGCTTAGTTTTGAATCTGTTACGCCGGATGACGCAGGCTCTTTGGCATTTATAGAAACATATCTTCAGGGATATGAAGTACATTATGCAAACAAAGAGGGGGTTAAAAATCTTTTTTTAACAAAAAAATTTGCAGAGGGGCCCCATTTGTGTTTTGCAGGGCATGTAGATGTGGTGCCTGCCGGCGAGGGATGGGAAACAAATCCTTTTGTTCCTGTGGTTAAAGAAGGCAATATATATGCCCGCGGAGCACAAGATATGAAAAGCGGTGTAGCCGCATTCGTACAGGCAATCAAAGATACAGACAACTTTGAGGGGCGGTTATCGCTTTTGCTTACATCGGATGAAGAGGGGGATGCAAAATATGGAACAGCGGTCATGCTTGAGTATTTAAAGCAAATTGATCTTCTTCCTGAATATTGCATTGTTGCAGAACCAACCAGTGAAATGGTTTTTGGGGATGCTATCAAGATCGGAAGAAGAGGATCCATCAACGGTATCTTGACACTAAAGGGAAAACAGGGGCATGCAGCCTACCCGGAAAAAGCGGTTAATCCTATCCATCAAATTAGTCAAGTATTAGATAAGGTGGCGGGCGTCAGTTTGGATAACGGTGATGAAGATTTTGCTCCGAGTACGATAGTGATTACTGACATACGTTCAGGGATGGAAGTAACCAATGTGTCTCCCGGTTCATTAAAAATGATGTTTAATGTACGAAATTCTACAAAAACGACACAAGAAAAGATCAGGTTTCATATTGATAGTTGCTTTAAGGGGCTGGATTATGATCTGAAACTTACGCAATCGGCATACCCTTTTGTGACCGGCAGGGATTCGTTTATTGTAAAAAAGCTTTTTGAAAGTATTTTAACGGTGACGGGAGTAAAAACGAAATTTTCCACCGCAGGCGGGACAAGTGATGCAAGATTTATTGCAGCATTTGGGATAGATGTGGTGGAGTTTGGCGTAAAGAATGATACGATACACGCCCCCAATGAAAGAACAAGTATCAAAGAAGTTGAAGAGCTTTATGAAGTATTTAGGCATACCATAGCCCATTTTGGTAAAGATTTATTTTAGATATTCAAAACAACTAGACAATTAAAAGGTTAGAAATGAAAAAATTTGTGCTCGCGGCAGGAATTGCATGGAGTGGATTATTTGGCGCAGAATTGGTTTGGCAAAAAGATATCGATACGGCATTTGAAATAGCACAGAAAGAACATAGGAATGTTATGGTTATGGTGGAAAGCCGGCAATGCCGATGGTGTAAAAAAATGGAGCATGAGACTTTGGCCGATGAAAATGTACAGGAGAGGCTGGCTGTTTATAGTCTTGTGAAGGTTTCCAGAGAAGAGGACAGAATAATTGATCAATTGCCTATGATTCATGGCGTCCCCACTATTTTCTTTATGACACCTGAGAAAAAAATATTGCAAAAAGTAGTGGGATATTTTAATGTTCAAGATTTTTTGAGCTATATGAATGATGTTGAGCGCGCTCAATCATTGCCTGCAAACATTGAGCAAAGATAATATATCATGCATAAAATATGCCGGTTTAAACCTATTAAAAAAAGATAAAAATGATCTTCAGGCGACCTCATTTTAAAGAATATATGATGGCAAGGCTGGTCACCTTGAGTATATTGATATTTGTGGTTTTTACTATAGGCTTGTTTTTGTTGGGCAGAGATGTGCAAACGATTATTTTTGCGATTATATTATTGGCTTTGGCTTTTTCTTTCTTTGTTTTTTCTATTTACCGCGGGGCTAAACACATGGAAAAAGAGTTAAATACGATTAATAAATATTTGGAAAATATCGATAAAATTGACAAAATAGACTACAAGGCACATTTTTTTACTCAAGAATTTGAAGAGCTCAACCAGAATTTAGCCAAAGCACTTAAGAAGGCACAAAAAAGAGAAGAGATTAAGCAGCAATACAATGCAAAACTTAAACTCAAAAACAGACAGCGTGCCGACATGATTTCTGCCATAGCCCATGAGTTTCGCAATCCGGTTGCTTCTATTATGGGCTATGCCCAAACATTACAAGACGACCCGAATATCCCTAAGCCTCTGCAGGAGAAATTTTTAAGTAAAATTTACAACAACGGAAATAAAATAGAGAGTCTTTTGGCCCGTTTAATCTTGTGGAATAAATTTGAAAGCAAAGAGACAAATTTGCACAAAAGCAAATTTGATATATTGGAGTTGGCACAAGAAATCAAATTTTCGCTTCAGGATAAATATAAAAATAGAGAGATTGTTGTACAGGGAAAAAGCCGTATTGTCGAAGCGGACAGGACATTGATGGATGTCGCACTGAAGAATCTTATAGAAAATGCGCTTAAATACTCAAAAGATGAAGTGACTATAGCCATTGATGCCCAAAGGATATCCGTTGCAGATAAGGGCGTAGGCATAGCACCCAAAGATATTGACAAGGTTACTAAAAAATTTTATCGCTCAGGTGTACACAATTGGGATAATTCCATGGGGCTTGGACTTTCTATTGTTAAAACGATATTGATGCTGCATCATACAAAATTAGAAATCGAAAGCGAATTGGGAAAAGGTTCTATTTTTTCGTTTGTCATGACTTGAGATGCAAATGTTTTGATGGTGTTTATGAGTTTAATTGAAGATAAATCCCTTCAGCGGAAAAATTTTTCACACTTTGGTCAGATTTTACCTCATAAAACCCCTTTTTTAGAAAAATCATTCAGAGTTAATACTTTATATAATAAGATTATCTTGTATTAATAATACTTATCTATGGCAATAAGTATTATAATGATAATTAATATCAAGGAGAAAGTATGAAACTGGGTTTTTTAGTTGATCTCAATCTTTGCATGGGTTGTAAAGGTTGTGAAATCGCTTGTAAAGTGGAAAACGAAGTGCCACTTAGCTCTTGGCGTTTGCGTGTAAAATATATTGATATAGGGTCGTTTCCCAATACTTCAAGGTCTTTTACACCATTGCGCTGCAATCACTGCGAGAATGCTCCTTGTGAACGAATATGCCCCGTGTCTGCATTGCATTATTTGGAAAATGGCATAGTGAATATTGACAGCGCGAGATGCATCGGTTGTGCAGGATGTATGATGGCATGCCCTTATGGTGCTATTTATATGGATCCTGAATCCAATACGGCAGACAAATGTACTTACTGTGCACACAGAATAGAGAGCGGGATGATGCCAGCTTGTGTGGTTGCCTGTCCTGTGGAGGCAAATATTTTTGGCGATGTAGAAGACGAGCGTAGCCATATTGCACTTTATATCATGGAGCATCAAGGAGGGGTGCAGGTGCGCAAACCAGAAAAACATACCAACCCTAAACATTATTATGTAGGCGGCGGAACACAAACACTCGATCCTCTTGCGCATCAGAGGCTTGAAGGGTATGGTTTGTTTAATAATGTTACGCACCTTAAACATAACGGGGATCCGCATCATGGCGTACTTGATAGGTTTTTGGCACCATTTGCAGGACATGAAAAAGCTGACAATAAAAGTTTTATGGATTTTGATAATAGTCGCACCGTATCAGAAGAAGGAGGCCATTAATGGTTGAGAATACTATACAGGCTACACAAGCAGTAGTAACATTGGATGCTGCGCTTCCGGGGATTATCTGGGGGTGGATGATCACGTTGAATATGTGGGCTAAAAGCATTGGAACGGGTGTTGTCATAGTAGGGGGATATCTTTTGTATAAATATAAAAAAGAAGAGACCCTCAGCCTTAGATGGATAATGCCCCTTGTTTCATTTGTGGCATTAAATATCTTTTTGTTGTTTACCCTGGTGGATTTGCACCAACCCTATAGAATGGTAAATATATTTTTGCATCCTCACTGGACATCTGCAATCACTGTGGGCGCATGGATGGCATCACTTTTTACGCTTCTGGTGACCATTTTAATGGCCATAGGTGCTGCTGATGCATTTCCGGGCCTGGGCGGTAAAAAGTGCAAGATCACGGCATTGGCAAGAAGCAATAGCGGTTTGTACGAGAAGATATTCCCGTTTGTGGTTTTTTTGGCGATCCCTGTGACGATGTATACAGCGGTTATTATGGCAGAATCAAGTGCAAGAGAGTTGTGGCAGGCTCCTACAGAGATGATGCAAATGTTGTTGGCAGCTTTAATGGCAGGAGCGGCAGCACTTATTTTATCGTCAGGTTCTTGGGCCAAAGAGGTGAGAAAAGATTTATCTTTAATACTTATGGCCGCTGTATTTGCAAGTTTTCTGATGTATATGGGTGAATACTTTTTCTCATTCAAATCCTCGGAGGCAGAGGCAACTTTGGCGTATGTGCATGCGGGCGGAGAATACAATATTGAATTTTGGTTTGGTATGGTGCTTGGGTTTATTATTCCATTTTTCTTGGCAGCAAGTACCATAAAGAGTGACAACAAAACACTATTAAGATTTGCAGCCATTTTAGCATTGGCCGGACTTTATTTTGCAAAAGATGTATGGTTGAAGATCCCACAAATGTTACCGTTGAGTTAATGAGGAGAAACAGATGACAAAATCAATGAATAATAAACAACCTGCTTTTGTGGAAAGCAGAAGAACTTTCCTTAAGGGTACTGCATATTCTGTGGCAGGAGCAACACTTGCAGCAGGTGTTTTTAGGACAATAGCAGATACGCCAGCCGTAGCAGAGAGCAAGTTTACGCCCACACCCAAAACACTTTCGTTCTATCCCCCGCTAGAACAGTGGGACAGTTTTACCGAGCTTGACGGGCATGATTGGAAACGTGGCGGTACGCTTCGCAACGGTGTTGCCAACAGCGATAATCCAAATGGAATTAAAGCAACAGAATATATGCTTGTACCTTTGATCTGTTCAAACTGCGAGGCCGCTTGCGGGCTTACCGGATGGGTGGATATTGGAACCTATAAGCAATCTCAGGATCCAAAAGACTTAAAAGTTCGAAAATATATGGGAAATCCATTGCATCCGGCAAGCCGCGGGCGGAACTGTGCAAAGGGCTATGCTGTGCAATCGCAGATGTACGATCCAGACCGTATTCCGTTTCCCCTCAAAAGGGCACCGGGTTCGAAGCGCGGTGAAGGCAAATGGGTACGTACGACTTGGGATGAAGCGATGCAGACGATTGGTAAAAAGATGCATGATACGCTCAAGAGCGGAGATGAAATATCTAAAAAATCAATTATGTATCATGTCGGACGCCCAAATGAAAGCGGATTTGGACATAGAGTACTTTATAGTATGGGGGTGGACGGACACAATTCTCACAGCAATGTTTGCAGTGCCGGAGCAAGACAGGGGTTAACGCACTGGACGGGGGATGACAGGCCTTCTCCGGACTGGGCAAACAGTAAGCTGATTTTTCTACAATCATCACATGCTGCGGATGCAGGACATTTTTTTCAGCAGCATGCAGGATTTATCGCAGATGCGAGAAAAAAAGGCGCCAAATTGGTCGTTATGGATCCGCGTATGTCCAATTCGGCCGGAATGGCAGATCTTTGGGTGCCTATTTGGCCGGGGACGGAGGCAGCACTTTATCTTTATCTGGTGAATCGTATCGTCAATGAAAAAGACCCCAAAACTGGCAAAGATTATATCGATCACGATTTTATGAAAAATTGGATCAACTGGGATGTTCTCATTAAAGATAAAGAGTATTTAGCATTTATGGTATCACAGAACTACATTTCCAGGCTCCCTCTAGGAGAAACGTATGAGGATTTTGTTAAGCTCCTTCAAGAGATGTATGCTCCTTATACCCTTGAATTTGCCGCCAAAGAGTGTAGAGTAGATGCTGCAACTTTGTCAAAACTTTTTGATATGTTTATCGAGGGCGGAGACAAAGTTACAACTTACTTCTGGAGAGCCGGCACGATCGGTAACCGCGGAGGCTGGATGAACGTCAGAACAGCTGTGCTTGCTTTGGCGCTCAGAGGATGCTATACCGGTGATGTGGGAAACAATGGATGTTATGGTTTCCATGAGATTTTTGTCAATGCCAAGGGCGATGCAGCCACTGAAGCCGGGCAAAAACCTGAAAAGGTCGATGTATGGAATGAACTTTTGTTTCCGCCTGATTTTCCATTGAGTACAAATGAGCCAAGCTATCTGTTGCCTCATTTGCTTGCCGATGAAGAATGGCAAAAGAAATGGATCAGTAAAGGCTTGAATGTTCCGCAAAAGCTTGCAGTGTATATTCCAAGAATGTATAATCCGGTATGGATCAATCCGGATGGATTTAGATGGATAGAAGTGCTCAAGCGAGAAGACAAGATGGAACTCACCTTTAATCTCTCTCCTACCTGGTCTGAGACGAATTGGTATTGTGACTATATCCTTCCTACAGGGCTTGCAGGAGAGAGGCATGATCAGCATTCCGAAGCAACGAAGCCGGCTAGATGGTTAGGGTTTAGACAGCCTGTTCTTAGGGTGGCATTGGAAAAAATGGGATGGAAGCCAACCGATCCAGCCAGGGCAACCCTTGAAGCGCATATGAAAGCCGGCCTCGGCGAAGTGTGGGAAGAAATAGAGTTCTGGGCAAATATGTTTGTTCATCATGTGGATCCGGATGGAAGCTTGGGTGTGAAAAAACATTGGGCATCCAAGGAGGATCCCGGTAAGCCGGTTACTATCCCTGAATGGTATCAAGCAGTATTTGACCATGTGCATCATCTTAAGGCTGCAGCCTCAAAAGATCCAAAATATGCTAACAGCAAATATCCAAATTATGAGATGATGAGAGACATGGGGGCATGGCTTGAAGAAGACAATATCTTTAAGCCCCAAGAGAGGGAGCTGAAAAATGAGAATGGTGTTATCGAGTCGATGGAGATGAAATTTGATGCCAATACCCTTACTGTTGAGCCCAATGGTGTTGTCAAAGCCAAACTTGTAGGCAGCGAAGATGTCAAAGCAATGGGACTTGTTGTGGGTGATAAGGTGGTTGAAGGATTTAAATCATCTAGCCGAAAGATGGAATTTTTTGCAAATTGGATGAAAGATTGGAAATGGCCGGAGTACGCGATACCCATCTATCCTACCACTAAAGAGCAAAGAGAAAAAATGGTGCATATTGTAAGTCAAATTCACCATGACCATATGCAAAAAGAGAATGATTTTGCACTCAATCCAATCTTTAGGTTGCCATACAACATTCATACGCGCTCAGTCAACTCTAAGCACTTGATGGAAATTTCACAAAATCACAATCCGATTTGGATAGCTACCAGTGATGCCAAACGGTTGAATATTAAGCGTGGAGATGCCATTAAAGTAACTATTGCCGATACCGTTTCAGGGCTTGAAAGTGGGTATTTTATTGCTATGGCTGTACCTACTGAGGGTATTTTGCCGGGCACTTTGGCGTGCTCGCACCATGCGGGTCGATGGAAACTCCAAAATGCAATTGAGATTCCAGGTTTTAAAGAAAAATTGGGTGTCATGGGTATGGGTACGCCGCTTTATGAAATGACTATGGATGAAAAGGAGGGTACGCTTGAGCCTAAGCAGGGTATTGATGCGGGACTTATGGAAAGAAGAAGCTCTTGGCAGTTCAAAGAATACAACAGGGATATTGACAATATATGGTGGGATGGCCTAAGCGGTTCATGGCAGAATGCCGTTGCGCCGACGCATCCTGATCCTATTTCAGGGGCTCATGCATGGCATCAAAAAGTTTCGATCGAATTGGCAGGTACGGAACATAAAATCGGCGATATTTATGTCAACTATGATAACAACATGAAGGTTTATCAGGCATGGAGAGACAAACTTGCCAGGCCGCTTGACAGCACCAATACAACCAGAAGGCCAAAAGAACTCAAAAGGCCTGTCTGGGCTTTGACGGATAAGGCATGGTCTGTTAATATTACGGATTAATGAAGGTTCTATGAAATAATTTTTACTTTTAAAATTTGGCAATGACATAACTGTTATTGCCAAAGAGATTATAGTTTCATCAGGAATGGCATCAAAAGGAAACAAATGAAAATAGAAGATATAGAAAACCGCATTGCCTTGTATGGCTTAATCTCAAGACTTATGATGATGGAAGTCGACAAGACATTTTTGGAATCGATCCATAGTGATGAAGCGATTTTAGAGATGTTTCCAAACTATAGAGACTGGAGCAGACACCAAGAATTGTCTATGGATATGCTCAAAGAGAAATATTACGATGTTGATTTTGCTAATCTTTTTTTAATGCATTTGGTGCCTTATGAGAGTTTCTATACAAGAGAAGACCAAATGATAGAGAGCGGAGGAGACAATCCTGTAGTATCGCTCTATAATGCACTTGATTTCAGGGCAGAGCTCGATAAAGTAAGGGTCGTGAGCCCGGATCATATTGGGGTTGAATTGGAGTTTATGTTTATGCTTTGCCAGGCTCTCAAAAAAGCTTATGAAGCAGAGGATAGCGAGGGAATAAAAGAGATCCTTGAGATACAAAAAGGATTTTTAAAAGACCATCTTTTAGAATGGGCCCCAATGTTTCTCATCAACATGAAAAAAGAGTCGCAAACACCTCTTTATCATGATGGCGCCGAGCTTGTTTTAGAGTTTTTATTGAGCGATTATGAGTATGTTACAAAAAACTTACCGACTGCCGTGGAAACTAATGCGTTTACATTTTGATACAGGCTTATGTGTAAGAGCCAAAAGTAAATTTTCAAACTGTACCAAATGTGTGGAGGTGTGTCCTTCAAGCATACAAATAGTAGACAATCTGCCAAGCTTTGCACCATCAACAGGCATACAGGCGGCTGCATGTGTAGGAGTTTGTCCAACCGGGGCTTTTAGCCTCTCTGATTTTTCTGTCACAGAGTTTTTCTTTCGTTTCCTTGCATCAAAAGTGAGGCTGATTTCTCCAGGCGTTAATGTTCCCTGCATCTCAGTACTAAGTGTGGAGCACCTGATTGCTTTGGCATTGGCAAGCGATGACGCGATTAGTCTGGATTTGACAGGCTATGAAAAAGAAAGCGCACTTTTAATGCATATTAAGGGGACGATACAAGAAGCAAATTTTGTGCTTTCAAGTTTTTGTGACAAAAGACTCGAAACAAACATTATTGAGACGCCGGTGCAAACAGAAGCTTTTTTATCCAAGCAAGAAGAGGTATCAAGACGCGATTTTTTGCGTAATGCTTCGCTTAAGGGCGCAATAAAACAAAAAATAGCGTTTGATGATGCAGTAAATGCGGAGGTGCTGCAACGCTTCGAAGTAGACAGCACTATCATTGCTAAAATAAAAAATAAACAATTGCCGGATAAAAGAAAAATACTCTTTACGGCACTCAAAAGAACGGCTGCCCCAAAAGTTTTTGAGATATTGCCTCAAGAAGAGGTGAGTTTTGTTTCTCAAAAATATATAGATGAAAATTGTACCAACTGTCAAATTTGCTATCGTGTTTGTCCTACGGGCGCGCTTAGTTCAGATGGCAAGTTTTCACTGATACATTTTGATGCGATGCTTTGTGTCAAGTGTCATTTGTGCCACGATGTGTGCGAACCTCACGCCATAGGGCTTCAAAGCGGTTTTGAAATCAAAGAATTTTTTGAGCCCTCCCAAAGAACATTGGCTGTTTTTAATATCAAGCGATGCAATGAGTGCGGCAATTATTTTACTTATACGGGAGGAGAACAGATTTGTCCGCGCTGCTTAGTGGAGGAAGAAGAGGCATTTTTTCTTCATCATAATGCCAAAAAAATGAGAGGAGAAGAATAGTTGTGCAGCCCCATGAGATAAAACCTGATACGAAGCTTTGTACTATTTTGGGCTATAATGCCCAAACCGGCTATATACGAAAATATTTCAATAAAATAATGAAGCATTATGGTGTCAATGCAACTGCTATTGCACTCAATATTACAGATGAATATTTTGATTTTACTATGTCTAATGTGGGAAAGTCCAAAGTCGACAGAATGATGATCGAACAAGAGTTTCAAGCAAAATCGGTAGGCTATTGTGATAGTTTGGATGAGACAGGCCAAAGAAAAGGCAAAATAGATTTTATCGAGATAGAGAACGGAAAAATCAAAGGGTTTTGCCTGGATGATGAGGTGGCGAAACTTTTTGATAATCCGTCATTTATAGATGACCGGATACGTTTTGTAGCCAAGATAATGCTTATAGCCAACAGATGGTATGGTTGCCCCATAGAGCCAAATGATATACCCTTGATGACAGGAGAGAAATAATGAACGATATAGATGATTTTAGAAAAGAGTTTGAAGCACTCACTGGTAAAAATTTTAATGTCAAGCCGGCATTCTGTTCGGACGAAAGCTGTGAAACCGAAGAAGGGGACGATCTGAAAGATTATCCAAGTTATACTGAAGCATTGTATGCAAAGCTTGCTTCTCCTTGTGTCAGCGGCATTTATTTGTCACGCTGGGATATCAAAAATATCGCCCGGGCAGCAGGAGAATCCATGGCAATTCATCCAAGAAAACGAATGTTTGAACTTTTGATGAAATTTGCAACAACCAAAGAGGATATGCAAAATGTTTTGGATGCTTTAAGGGAACACATGAAAGAAAAAATTGCTATCTACGAAGAGTTGATGACACATTTTCCTGCAAGTGCTGAGGTGTTCAAGCCAAAGATCGAAAAGGCTCAAAAAACAATGAAACTTTTTCCTCAAATTATCAAAGAGTATTTTGAGTAAATAATCCAATTAAACTAATTTGCGCTATAATCATCCGATGCAGGAGGAAGGTTTATACCGTTTTCCTTTAGGAAAGAAGCATTGATCTGGGCAGCTTCTCCGGTAGCCAAGATAGAATATTATGAACATGAAGGATGCGGGGAAAACTTTGATGCATTGTCTATGGGCACTTATATGAGGAGCTATTGAGCTGATGAATTTAAAATCCTATCTTCTTCTTGATGAGCTGCTCAAAAAATACTCTGGAACGCATAAGGAAAATCGTGCATTTGGCTTAGAGCATCCCCTCGAGCAGAATAAACCGATGAGACAACTTTTTCTTTGGACGGAAAAGCATATTTCTGTTTTAAAGAAGCCACGTTCTAGTGATCTGCTCTTTGTTTATTTTTACAATACGACTTTTATATCGTGTGTTTTGGCCTTTATTGTAGGCTTTTTTTCAGGTGTCGGATTGCTTAACTATAGCGGACAGGAGCCTGTGAATATTATTTATTTTATGGTGATGGTTGTTTTCATACCTTTGTTTACGATGATATTGGCGCTTTTGTCTATGGTAAAAGCATATAAGCCGCAAAGTTTC
>JAUPLS010000081.1 GCA_030836805.1 Campylobacterota bacterium
CGATCATAGCGCCCTCCGCCTGCGATAGCCGATTGCGAACCAATTTCATTGCTTACAAACTCAAATGCAGTTTTATTGTAATAGTCCAATCCTCTTACAAGGTTGGTGTCTACAGTATAATTAATCCCTGCTTGATCCAGCAGGATCGTAAGTTTTTTAAAGTCGTTTTCGCACTCGCTGCAAAGATTGTCTATCAGTTTTGGGGAATCACTAAGAAGCAATTGGCATGTCTTATTTTTGCAATCAAGCACACGAATCGGGTTTGTATCTATGCGTCTGTTGCAATCTTCACAAAGATCTTCTTTGATATCTGTCAAAAAAGATACAAGATTTTGTTTATACGGAGGCATACATGCTGCGCATCCCAATGAGTTTATTTGAAGATCAAAACCGATACCCAACGCATTGAAGATTTGACTTATCATAACAATGATCGTAAAATCTTCATAGACCGATGCCTCTCCAAAACTCTCGCATCCAAACTGATGAAATTCTCTTAGGCGTCCTTTTTGTGGCCTTTCATAGCGAAACATTGGTCCATGGTAGTAAAACTTTTGTTTGATTGGCTGGCGATCAAGTTTATCGCTGATAAAAGCACGGGCTACACCCGCTGTTCCTTCGGGACGCATGCAGACATCATATCCGCCTTTATCTTCAAATTGGTACATCTCTTTATTGACAATATCGGAACTGTTGCCAACGGACCGCTTGAAAAGTGCAGTTTCTTCAAGAATAGGAGTCTCTATATAACTATAGCCGTATCTTTTAGCAATGTTTACCGCAGTATCAAGAATGTGTACATAGCGTTCGCTTTCTTCAAAAGTAAGGTCTTTCATGCCCCGAAGCGGATTGATCATAGTATATTCCTTAAAAAATTGTTTATTTGTATATGTATGGTCTCTATGGATTGGGTTGCATCCACAAAAAGGTGAGGGATTCCAAGTTTGATAAGACTTTCTTTCATTTGTTCTTGTACATTAAGCAGATACTCTAAGCCCCTTAGCTCTATACCGTCTAGATTTTTTTGTGATATTCTCTCTTTAAGTGTTTTCATGTCTGTTAAAAACAATATCACTTTGTCGGGCATATGGCCTTGCAGTGCGAATTTATTGAGTGTTACCAGCAGATCAAAGTCAAAATCGCCATTGGCAAGCGCATAGCCTATACCGGAAAGAAAACCTCTGTCAGAAAGTATAAGTTTGTCTTTGTTCGGCTTGATGATCTCTTCATAATGTTCGGCCCGGTCTGCCAAAAAAAGTAAAAGTTCGGCCCGCTTGGAAGAGAGTGAATCTTCCAGCAATATCTCTCTGGCTTTTTTGCCAAATGAAGTTCCGCCCGGCTCTTTTGTAATGATGACTTCAGGATGGTTTTTGGCTATCAATTCAATTTGCGTACTTTTTCCGCACGTATCTATGCCTTCAAATAGAATATACATTACTTTCTGTACTCTTGGATCATTTTGTAGGCTTCCGGAGGTAAAAGATGATCTGCTTTGCCGTTAAAATGCAAGATCGAACGAACGACAGAAGAACTCACGAAAGCATGCTCAAGGCTGGGCATAAGATAGATGGTTTCTAGATCTTTTTTAAGAGATGCGTTGGCATATCCCATCTGGAGTTCATACTCAAAGTCGCTCACCGCTCGCAATCCCCTGATGATAATATTGGCATCTAAGTCATCAGAAAGGGTCACGAGGAGACCTTCAAACCCAATCACTTTTATTTTTGGAAATGTTTTGGTGGTTGCTTTGGCCATCTCAATACGCTGTTCAAGAGTAAACATAGGATTTTTTGTTTCGCTTTGTGCTACTGCAATGATGATTTCATCAAACATTTTGCATGCTCTTTTTACAATATCCAAATGCCCATTGGTGATAGGGTCAAATGTTCCCGGATAGATTGCCCGTCTAAAAGTGTTCATTGTGTTCCCCATCTTTTATATAAACTGTTTTCAATACCCAATACATCGTACCATTTCCCAATAATGAAGCGCTCCATCTCCCCAATACTGTTTGAATTAGAGTAGTACCCTATCACAGGAGGAGCAATGATAACACCCAAGGAGGCCAATTTGTGCATGTTTTCCAGCGCAATGGCGGAAAAAGGCATCTCTCTGGGCGCAAGCAGCAGCTTTTTTTGTTCTTTGAGCGCAACTGCGGCCACTCTCGTTGCAAGGTTGTCACTGATACCGCATGCTATTTTAGCCAGTGTATTCATGCTGCACGGAATGATCACTGTTGCATCCACTTTAAATGAACCACTTGAAATGGATGCTGCGATGTTATTGTTTTGATGCAGGGTAACCTTCTTGTTTTCAAACGACTCTACGGTAAGGGCATTGTCTGAAGCAACCACATGTGTTTCGATGCCTTGAGGCAAATAGTCTATGAACTTTTTGCCTAATTCAACACCGCTAGCACCAGTAATCGCTATTACAAGTTTCATAAAATGCCTTATTTTTTATTGGGAGAATTATAGCAAAAGAAAGTATTGATTTAGTTTTTGAATTAAGAAATGAATGTAAAATGATTAAATGGAGCGGGCGAACGGATTCGAACCGTCGACCCTAACCTTGGCAAGGTTATGCTCTACCCCTGAGCTACGCCCGCAAATAACTTAATAATAAAAATAAAAGTGGAGCGGGAGACGGGACTCGAACCCGCGACCCTCAGCTTGGAAGGCTGACGCTCTAGCCAACTGAGCTACTCCCGCGTCATTTATTTGGTAAACCAAATGATATTTATTGGCTGTTTATCTGGTTGTTAAAATTAAACTACAACCAGTCTGTCAGTCGACTGCTAAAGTCAATACAGGCTAAACATAATTTTTTAATTTTATTAAAAAGCGTTTTATAGAATGGTACCCCGGGTCGGACTCGAACCGACACGAGCAAGCTCACCAGATTTTGAGTCTGGCGTGTCTACCAATTTCACCACCGAGGCACATACATTTAAAAATGTAAACGGAATTCTACATGTTTTTTCTTAAAATATGTTTAGAAAATAGTTTAATCTATGTTTTTATGACAATTTGATACTTTAGCTAGGGCAACTTATCTTTATTTGTTATAATACATTTGTTATTTATTATGGGAGCGAACTTGAAGATTACACTAATTGTGACAGCTATCCTTTTTATTTATGGTGCGTTTTCAACGCTATTTCATGACAGTGCACTGGTAGGAAATATAGGGAAAAAAGTCGGGGATGTCAATGTTTTTTTATTTGGTTATTTGGCCTATATCAATATCCTAATACTATTTTATCCGCTGTATAGGCTTTTTGCCGATTCCCGTAAACTTAAAGAAATTGATTTTTATTTGGGGTGGCTGCTCTTTTTTATCGGATTGATTTTTTTGCAATCTTTGATAGTTGAATCCAAAGAGGCAGGCTATATTGGAACTCAAATTGTAGAATTTTTGCAGCCGTTTATCGGTAAAGCAGGATTGTGGCTTTCGTGGCTCATGATCACAGCACTCTCTTTGGTTTTTATTTTAGATGATGATTTTAGTTTCAAGGATTTAAGATTGCATCGATTTTCACTTAAAGCTGTATGGGAGATGCTGCAAAATATTTTAAAAAAAATAAAACTATTTTTTAAAAAGCTCTTTACCAATCCCTTTGCGTCGCCTCCCTTAGAAAATGAAATGATGCCTCTTCCTGACAAAAAAGAAGGCCGATCAACACAAAAGAGATCACAGTTTTCTTCTGCAAATCAAACAGCTCCTCAAGCGTATCTCAAAAAAGAAGATAATTTTGCAAAAGAAATAAAAAAAATATCTACACCGGCAATCGATGGCTTTATGATCGACCAGAAAGCAGCAGAAGAAGAACAATTGACTCAAGATCTACAACCCAAAAGTATTCATGTTCAAAG
The DNA here is from genome assembly GCA_030836805.1 of Campylobacterota bacterium. Taxonomy (GTDB): domain Bacteria; phylum Campylobacterota; class Campylobacteria; order Campylobacterales; family Sulfurovaceae; genus Sulfurovum. The sequence goes on from JAUPLS010000081.1 coordinate 3,876, forward strand.
AGTAGAAGAGCTGGAAGAAAACTCAAAACTTTTAGAGCAGATAGAAAAAGGTGCGGTAGCCAAGCCAAAAAACTTCAAACTGCCTAAGTTGGATTTTTTACAAAAAGCACCTAGGGCAACCAAAAAAATCAACGAAGCAGAGATAGACAGAAAGATAGAAGATTTGCTCTCCAAGCTAAAGCAGTTTAATGTAGAAGGAGACGTGGTGCGTACCTACAGCGGGCCGCTGGTTACTACATTTGAATTCAAACCTGCCCCTAATGTCAAAGTTTCTAAAATACTCAATCTTCAAGATGATCTTGCAATGGCGCTAAGTGCTGAAACAATACGTATTCAAGCACCCATTCCGGGCCGCGATGTGGTGGGTATTGAGATACCGAATGACACCATAGAAACGATCTATTTGCGTGAAATACTTGAAAGTGATCTTTTTAAAGAGTCAAGTTCTCCATTGACTGTGGCTTTAGGCAAAGATATTGTGGGAAAGCCTTTTATTACGGATATTAAAAAATTGCCTCATTTGTTGATTGCGGGAACAACAGGTTCGGGTAAATCCGTAGGAATTAATGCAATGATACTTTCTTTGCTTTACAGGAATGATCCAGATCAGTTAAAATTGATGCTCATAGATCCCAAAATGCTTGAATTTTCTATCTATAATGATATTCCCCATCTCATTACTCCTGTGATCACGGAGGCAAAAAAGGCTATTGCAGCCTTGTCAAATATGGTGGGAGAAATGGAGCGTCGCTATAAACTGATGGCAAAGAATCGCACCAAAAACATTGATAATTACAATGAAAAAGTCAAGCAGGACGGTTCTGCTGATCCTTTTCCGTTTATTGTGGTAGTGATCGATGAGTTGGCGGATTTGATGATGAATGGAGGCAAAGAGGTGGAATACTCTATCGCCAGACTTGCACAGATGGCAAGAGCATGCGGTATTCATTTGATAGTTGCAACACAAAGACCGAGCGTGGATGTTGTGACAGGGCTCATCAAGGCCAACCTGCCTTCAAGGCTGAGTTATAGGGTCGGGCAGCGTATCGATTCGAAAGTAATTTTAGATACGATGGGGGCAGAAAGTTTATTGGGCCGGGGTGACGGACTTTTTACGCCTCCCGGGGCAGTAGGCCTTGTGCGCATTCATGCACCATGGAATACCGAAGAAGAGATAGAGGAGGTTGTTGAGTATCTCAAAGATCAGCGAAAGCCCCAATATGATGAAAGCTTTTTAGTGACAGGCGGCACACCCTCGGAGGAGAAAAGCGCAGATATGGAATTGGATCCGCTTTTTGAAGAAGCAAAAAATGTGGTCCTGACAGACAATAAAACATCTATCTCCTATTTGCAGCGTAAATTGCAAATAGGCTATAATAGATCCGCTAACATTATCGAACAGCTTGAAGCAATGGGTATACTCAGCGAACCCAACGCAAAGGGCAATAGAGAAATATTATAAGGAGAAGAAGATGGCGTATTTTGAAGAAGCCAAAATTGGACAAAAGGTATATGGACTTATCTTTGGTCCCGGAAAAATAATTAATGTATTTCCGGATAGTTTTTATTCGATCATGGTCGAGTTTAAAAACGGATATGAAGTACCTTATACTGAAGAGGGAATCCCGGGTTGGGGTAATTTTAAAAAGCAAACACTTTTTTATAAGGAGGATGTTGATTTGAGTTCGGAAGATTTTTCTCCCGTAGACAAAATACTTTCGCCCAAAAAGATCATTAAACTTAGAGAGAAAAATAAATTACAGGTGAGGTTGCCTTCGGGTATTTGGAAAAGTGTAAAAAAAGCTGATCCCGAATATGTAGAGAAGTTACTCAAAAAAGAACAATATCATCTCTTTAGAAAAAAAGAGAAATAGATTTTTTTATAGTTGTGTAGATATGGGCTGCTTTATGCTCATATCTTGTAACAGATTGTTACATAAAAAACCATTATTTTCTTTCTTGCTGCTATTCAGATGAATTTTACAAGTAATCACGATACTATTGCTGTATAAATTTAATCCAATCTAGGAGACCTTATTATGGCCTTAATCGAAGAATATAAAGCACATACAGCAGAGCGCGAAAAACTTGGCGTACCCCCGTTGCCACTCACTGCAGAGCAGGCAGCAGAACTGGTAGAACTATTGAAAGCGGACAAACTGGAAGAGGAAGCATATCTTTTGGATTTGATTGAAAATAAAATTCCTGCGGGTGTGGATGATGCCGCTTATGTAAAAGCTGCATTTTTGAATGCCGTTATTCAAGACGATGTAGTGTGTCACGCAATTAATAAAGTGTATGCAATAAAAATTTTGGGAAAAATGCTTGGCGGATTTAACGTTGGCCCGCTGGTTGAGGCCTTAAAACATCTTCATGTTGAGGTGGCTCAATCTGCAGCAGATGAATTGAAAAATACTATTTTGGTCTACAACTCATTTAATGATGTAAAAGAGCTTATGGATCATGGCAATGTTTATGCAAAAGAGGTGATAGAGTCTTGGGCAGATGCCGAGTGGTTCACCAATAAGCCAGAGCTTCCTTCAGAAATGACGCTTACGGTTTATAAAATTCCCGGTGAAACAAATACGGATGACCTTTCTCCTGCTTCTGAAGCATTCACAAGAGCAGATATCCCGCTTCATGCAAATTCTATGCTGGTTTCACGTATGGAAAATCCGCTTGAAACCATGGCCGGCTTGAAAGAAAAAGGTCACCCCCTTGTTTATGTGGGCGATGTTGTGGGCACAGGAAGCTCAAGAAAATCAGGTATCAACTCAGTGCAGTGGCATATGGGCGAAGATATTCCCGGGATCCCCAATAAAAGAACAGGCGGGGTTGTGATCGGCTCTATTATTGCTCCTATTTTCTTCAATACCGCCGAAGATAGCGGATGTTTACCTATTGAAGCAAACGTGGATGCGCTCGAAACAGGAGATGTGATTACGGTAAAGCCTTTTGACGGGGTGATAGAAAAAGAAGGCAAAGTGGTAAGTGAGTTTAAAATCACTCCCAATACACTTCCGGATGAAATGAGAGCAGGAGGACGTATTCCGTTGATTATCGGCAAAGGATTAACAGCCAAAGCCAGAGAGGCGCTCGGCATGGGTGCTTCTAGTATATTTATGACGCCTGAACAGCCGGCAGATAACGGTAAAGGCTTTACGCTTGCACAAAAAATGGTAGGTAAGGCGTGCGGTATGGAAGGTGTGAAGCCGGGTGTTTACTGCGAACCTATCGCTACAACAGTCGGTTCACAGGATACAACGGGCCCAATGACCAGAGACGAGATCAAAGAGCTTGCAGCGCTTAGTTTCGGTGCAGATATGACGATGCAGTCTTTTTGTCATACCGCAGCGTATCCTAAGCCGGCAGATATCCAGCTTCAGCATACGCTTCCTGAATTCTGGACGAGCAGAAAAGGGGTCATACTAAGACCTGGCGATGGGGTGATCCACTCTTGGCTTAACAGACTTTGTCTGCCCGATACGGTAGGTACCGGAGGAGACAGCCATACGAGATTCCCTATCGGTATATCGTTTCCTGCAGGATCGGGCCTTGTGGCATTTGCAGCGGTAACGGGTATGATGCCTCTTACGATGCCGGAATCTGTGTTGGTAAGATTTAAAGGCGAAATGCAGCCGGGTATCACACTTCGGGATCTTGTCAATGCGATTCCTTACTACGCGATCAAAGAGGGGCTTTTAACGGTAGAGAAAAAAGGCAAAAAAAATATCTTTGCCGGGCGTGTTCTTGAAATCGAGGGCCTCGAAACACTTAAATGCGAACAAGCATTTGAGCTGAGTGATGCAAGTGCAGAACGTTCGGCTGCAGCCTGTACTGTAAAGCTCGACAAAGAGCCTATTATGGAATATCTCAGCTCAAATATCGCATTGATTGAAGAGATGATCAAGGAGGGCTATCAAGATGATGCAACACTTCAAAGGAGAGCAGACAAGATGAGAGCATGGCTTGCAAATCCGCAGCTTCTTGAAGCAGATAAGGATGCAGAGTATGCAGCAGTAATCGAAATCGATCTTAACGAGGTTACCGAACCGATCCTTGCCTGCCCGAATGATCCTGATGATGTGGCGACATTGAGCGAAATACTGGCTGATGAGAAAAGGCCAAAAGAGATCAGTGAAGTGTTTGTTGGAAGCTGTATGACCAACATCGGCCTCTTCAGAGCACTGGGCGAAGTTCTTAAAGGTGAGGGGCAAGTCTCGACAAAGCTTTGGATTGTTCCGCCTACAAAAATGGACGAAAAAACACTTATCGAAGAGGGGTACTATGCTATTTACGGTACAGCCGGGGCGCGTACCGAGATACCGGGATGTTCGCTTTGTATGGGCAACCAGGCGCAGGCGACGAAGGGGGCAACCGTCTTTAGTACCAGCACAAGAAACTTTGACAACAGGCTTGGAAAAGACACAAAAGTTTACTTGGGGTCAGCAGAGATGGCAGCCATAGCGGCACTGCTCGGTAAAATCCCTACAAAAGAAGAGTACATGGGTATCGTTACCAAAAAGATCAATGATGCCAATAAAAACAGTGTTTATAAGTATCTTAACTTCGATCAGGTTTCAGAAGAAGAGCTTGAGGCGATGGTAAGATAAAACGGCCGCTTTTCGCAAACAAAGAGATTCCTTTGTTTGCGAGCGCCAAAAATTTACAAGATTTGAAAAATCTCTTTAAAGAGTACCGGAATACGAGCAGGTTTTCCTTCTGCTAGATATACCAAAGTCACTTTCATGCTAAATATTTTCGTACTTTCTTTAAAAATCTCCTGAAGCAACACAGTATAAGAATGTTTTATTTGGATGGTATGGGTTTTGACCTCCAGAAGATCGCCCAATTTGGAAGTGGCCAGAAAATCGGCATCGATATTTCGCACCACAAATCCGCTGCGCTCTCCTTCAAACGGATACAGTCCTTTGGAAAAAAAGATCTCCGATCGTGCCCTTTCGCAAAATTTGATATAGTTGGTATGGTAGACGATCCCGCCCGCGTCTGTATCTTCGTAATAGACTCTTATTTTCACCTAGAAACCCCTGTTTTATGGAACTTTTGGAATGTTAAATTATTAACTGTGCCAAAACTGTGCCCTTTTTCAAGAAATAAAGCTCTTTTTTTGCGTTCTTCTTTATTTTTTGAAATCTTATATGCTCTTGCATATGTCTTTAAAGTAATGTCGGAACTTTTATGTCCCAACATTTTACTTACCCATAAAATATCTTCACCTTCACTGATCATCATCGTTGCAAATGAATGTCTCAACTGATAGAGATACCTTTTATCATCATGAGATAATAAATCTTTAAATTGTTTTGTTATAAAATCGTGGTTATAAAATGGTAATTTTGAACTGTTTAAAAATACACTACCATTTGGGTCACCAGTTATTTATAAAATTTAGCTTGCCATCCTATAACTTCATTATCTACTTCAATAGGATTTGTTTCTATTGCGGCTTGGTTTTTATAGCGAAAAACACCAAACTTTTTATTATATTCTTTGCAAAAAAGTAAATAACAAAACCACTCAAAATTATATTGAGGATTTTCACTAAATTTAGCTCTAAATATATCCCAATTTGGTTTGATCATGATATATTCTCCAATTTTACTTCAAAATATCACTTATCAACTGTGATAACTCAGGACTATTTAATTTAGTTTTATAATGAACATTCACGCCTTTTTCTTTTAGCTTTCTAAAAAATGCCTCTGCGCTTTTGATTTGTAATTTTTCTTTTATGCTTATATCTTCAAATTTATCATGTCCTTTTGTTTCTACTATAAAATACAACTCTTTTTTATCGTTTGTCTCTATCGCATACCCAAAGTCCGGATTGTAACTTCTTCCATGAGCCGTGGGTATATTTACACGTGGAAGTTTGCCAAATACTGTTATTCTTTTATCATCTGATTCATCGATAGTCTTTTTTTCTAGTTCACTATCTACTTCCATAAAATCTTCATCATAGATTGATTTAGCTTTTATAGATTTTTTAGTGATTTTGTAACTCTCCACACCCAAACTTCCAACATTGATAAACTCTTTTATATTGCCTTTTTTATCAGTCAATGCCGTATTACAAGTTTTTATCTCTTTGATGTCATAAGAGATTTTGTTTATGATGATTTCATAGATTGCACTTATGAGTTGTTCTTCTATTTTTTTAAGTGCTACATTTTCATTTTTCGGTATAAGCTCAAACTTCTCTTTGTCTATTTCGCCCAATACTTTCATGACTGTTTGCATGCTTAGTTTTGTGTTATTTGAGAGTGCTTTTACAAACTCATAGAGCGTAAAAACAGAGTGTGTACGCACCGTTACGCTCTCCCTCCCGCTATCGTGTTTATCTTTATCTTCGATATTTCTATCTCTTTTTATGATGATATCCTGTCCCTCAATCGTAAAATTTTGATTGATTTTTTCTTTTGCCTTCTGCACTAAAAGTTCACTGTCGATGTCGTATTTTACTACGGCATCGTGATTTAAAATATCCCATAATTTTCTAAACTTAGCAAAGTTTTCTTGATGAATTTTTATTTTGCCCTTGTCTTTGGCAGTTGTTCTATCTTTGGCTTTGATGCGACTTGTTGTCTTGAAGAAACTATCAAAATACTCTTTTAACTTTTCGTTATCGCATCCTTTTATATCAAGAGACTCTAACTCTTTGGCTCTTATGTTGTACTCCTCTTTTGAAAGTACAATCTCACTTAAATCATTTTCATCTATCGATATAAAGCCCATTTCAGCCAATTTATCCAAAAGTTTAACAGCCGCTCTTGCAGTCGTTGTGATGGCATTGTCCACCATTGTATCTTCGTTAAACACTTTTGAAACCTGTTTGATGCTGTTTTGGCTTATCTCATTTTGGATGGAGCTTACAAAATCTTTCTCGGTTGATGGCACGACCACAAAAAGCTCATTGACAAAATCAAAATCAGCATCCTCTTTTGTAATTCTTTTTCCATCTTGATTGACTGCCAGTCGCAAACCTCGTCCGATTTGTTGGAGTTTTGATATTTTAGAGTTACTTGGTGCTAACTTACAAAGTGTCATGACATTTGGGTTGTCCCATCCCTCTTGCAACGCCCATTGAGAGAAGATAAATCTCAAATCACTCTCAAAACTCAAAAGCTCCTCTTTTTTGTTGAGGATGAGTTCTATCGCCTCTGCCTCATCTCCCTCTTTTTTAGATTTGGCAAAGTACCCGCTATGCACCTCTTTAGCACTCTCTTTTGTTTTTAAGAGATACGCTCTGTATTTTGCATCAAGCGTATCTCTTTTTAAAACTTCTTCCAAATTTGCAAGATAGAGTTTTTCAAAAAGTTGTGCGAGTGTTCCGTTAATCCCCTCATCGGTGAGATACTTATCGACCCTGTCAATAAAAAAGAGACAAAGCGATTTAATTCCCAATCTAAAAAGCTCCTCTTCTCTCTCAAAGTGGTTTTTGATAGCGGTATCGACGATGACACGCTGCATCTCATCTAGTAGCATTCCGTAACTTTCGCTCTCTCCTAAAGGTAATGAAACATCATTAGTAAACAGCACTTCACTTTTTGTGATTTTCTCTACTACATAGCTATTTAAGTGTTCGATTTCTGCTTTTTCTCCTAAGTTTTCCCCATATTCCAGTTCTATGGTTTGAGATTTAGCATTGATGTCTTTGTACTCCACACAAGCTACATAGTTTTTTTGATTTGCCCCTTTGACCTCTCGCAGTTTTATCGTGTGGGCATCTACATTTTCATTGCCCACCGTATCGACACTTATCGCCTTTACAAGTCCACGGCTAAAAGCATCCACACTATCAAGAGTATAGATAAGATTTTGGTACTCATCCCCTTTGTATGTTGCTCCAAATCTGAGAGTAAAAAGAGCCTTGAACTCACTCAAATATTTTGCCGTTTGCTTCCCCTCAAAACGATGTGGTTCATCAATGATGATAACAGGGCGAAGCTGTGCGAGTGCTTGCATGTAGCTTTTAGCACGCCCGATAAGGCTCTGTTCTATTTTACTTTTGTTGATGCTATTTGTAGCTTTGTTAAATGACTGATAGGTCGATACAAGCACCGAAATATTTTGATCGCTTGCGTTGATGTAGTTTAGCACCGTTTTTTCGCTGTAGTTATAGACCGATATGTGTTTAGAGTACTCTTTTATGAAAAACTCTTTAGTGATGTTGATGTTTTTAATCGTCCCTTGGCGCACGGCATTTGAGGGCACGAGGATTATGAATTTGCAAAGTCCATAGTCACGATTGAGCCTATAAACAGACTCTAAAAAAGTAAAGGTTTTTCCTGTCCCCGTCTCCATAAGTGTATCGATGACAAGCTCATCTTTGATACTTATCTTGCCCGTATCTACTTTGTTGGACGCTCGCAGAGCAGTAATATTTTGCACCAAAACACTCTTACTTGTTTGCAAATCAAAAGAGGGATTGCTTTTACGATTGTCATTTGGCACAAAAGCGATATTTTTAAACACATCGCTGATGCTCTCTACCGCTTGCTCTTGGTAGTCTAGTCTGTCAAATTTTATTTTAAGCATTATCGTTTCCCTTTTAGCATTTTCTCCGTGCGTTCCAAATGCTTCATAAAATCTTCTTCTACTTTTGAGAGTTCGTTTATCGTCTGTTTTTTATAAATTAAATACTCATCATGAGCTTTTTCTATCGCTTTTTCATGACTGATTGTGCCTGCATGATCGAGGATATCCTTGCCCGTCATTTTCAAAAAATCATTAAGCCTCTCTATCCAGTCCTTCATATACATCGGTATTTGGCTCATCGCTTGGATTTCAGCTATCTCTATATATGCAGTGACCATACGATTTAAAAGCTTGAGCTCATCGTCGCTTAGATAGTTTTTAGCCGTCCCGGCTTCTTGCTTTGTAGGTTTCGTGCCTTTAAAGTTTGTAAGCCCCATATGCGGCTTTGAACTATCTGCTCTTTTGTACACTATCTCTGCCGCCGTATTGCCGTGAACCGCCCAGTGCATTTTGTTTTGCACCGTCTGAAAAAAGAGCATGGAGCTCTCTGCCTTGGGGTCGTAGTCGATACTTGTAGCATAGATATCAAGCACCTTGCGCCAAAAAACTTTTTCGCTGCTTCGGATATCGCGGATGCGCTCTAAAAGCTCTTCGAAATAGTTTCCGCCGCCTGCTTGTTTAAGCAAGTCGTCATTCATGACAAAACCTTTGACGATGTACTCTTTGAGCTGTGCCGTTGCCCATTGGCGAAACTTCGTGCCTTGCAAAGATTTCACACGATACCCTACCGAGATGATGACATCGAGATTGTAAAAGTTTATATTTGAAGTTTGCGTTTTGTTTTCTATGGCACCGTGTTTAGTGGTATGTGCAAATTTTGCACATACCATATTTTCATCAAGTTCTCCCTCCTGA
>JAUPLS010000082.1 GCA_030836805.1 Campylobacterota bacterium
CTAGAGCAAATTGCTCTACATCTATTTCTATTTTCATTTCTGTGTCCTTGGGTATGAGTTATTTTACCCGATTGACACAGAATTATGAACGGTCCCTTCGACGGAGCATTTTTGGGTCAAGATGTAATGGTTGACTCTATCAATCTAGGCGTGACATATACTTTCTAAGTTGTGATTTTGTATCTGCCGGGCATTCATGTCCGGCAGGCCCGTTGTTTTATTCTCTTTGGCAAATAAAATCTATTGGGCCGTTTGAGCGGAATTAAGCCACGCGGCAAATATTGAAATTTTTTAAATTATGGATGTTAATTTTAGAAAAATTTCGTTGATCTCTTTTCCTGCTTTTTGAGCTAATTTTTCTACTTCTATTTTGGATTCCTGATATTTATGGGAAAGTTCTTTTTGTGTCTCTTGCCACATATCTTCACTTTCCATTTTTGCCAGATGTGCCCTGAGGGCAGCAACATCCAGCTCTTGTTGTGCTTTTTTTGAAATTTTATAAGTAAATTCTTCAGCACTGTTTTTAATTTTTTCCACTCTATCTCGTGCTTCCATTATGCTTAAATGCGCTTGAAGTTCTGATTTGTTCTCAAATTCGACAGCCGCATCTTTAAGTTTGTCATTGATTTTTGAAAAACGGTTTTTTAAATCGCTCCAAAACTCGCCTGCCTCTTCCGTAAAATTCTCACTTAGATCCTCTATTTTTTCTTCCGCATTTTTAAGTGATGCTTTAGATTGTTCTATTAACTCTTTCAATTCTTGCTTCATGGACTGTACCTTTTATTTTTAATGGCTATTATAGCATTATCGATACCAAATAGATCAAATCAATCATTTTTTAAAAAATAAAAAACCAAAGCATTGTCTTGCAAAATTAATCCAATAGCGTTTCCTCCGAGGTGTTTTGGAGGAAAATATAATTTATCTAGGATCTTTTATCCTGTTTTTGTAACCTGCGTTTATACGAAGGTGAAGCCCAAGGTAATAGATATGTGTTATAGCTTTTTTCAGCAAATACGCTACGTACCCTTTTACTTTTATGACGCCGAAAAGTTCTCCTGCTGCCCATCTTCCGCCGAGGGCTATGAAAATTCCAAGCACTGTAGCATCGAATGGCTGAACACTTTTTTTGTCTATTCTTTTACGGATCATATTTGCTACATACTCAGCACTTCTTTCTGCGGTTTGGGCGGTTGGGGGCAATATATTCCCGTTTATATCCTTGATTTCGACACAATCGCCGATTGCGAAGACATTGATTTGGCTACCTATATTGAGTTCGCGGTTGGGTATAAATTGAGATATTTTGTTTTTTTGTGCCTCAACTTTGTCATTCAAATCGGAAGCCTTAATCCCCCCTGTAAAAATCATAAAATGGTATTTTAATTTTTGAGAGTTTTTAAAGTAGATATAGGACTCATCCATTCTTTCTATAAAAGTATCTACAAGAATATTGACGCCTAAGGATTCAAGTCTTTTTTGGGTATTGCATATCAAAAAATCACTCATGCCCGGAAGAATGGTTTTGCTTGCATCGATGAGATAAATTTTGATAGTTTTTACTCTGTTTCCTATGGTTTTTTTGTACATTTCAATAGTATTTGCCATCTCGGCAGCCACTTCAACACCACTGAGTCCTGCCCCGCCGATAGCCAAATTGATATCTTCGCAACTTTCTTTATCTTGCAGTTTTTTATAGATTAAATTTTCAAACTCTACTCTAAAATTGTAGGCTCTGCGAAGATCTTTAACGCCGTAACTATGTTCTCGCAACCCTTGGATAAATGAAAAAAAGTTTGTTTTGGCGCCCGTGGCAATCACTAAATAATCATAAGCAATTGAAGTGCTGCGGGTTTGAACGGATTGTGCTTTAAAATCAATAGAAGTTGCTTTGTCGTAAATAAAAATTACTTTTTTATTGAAGCCATCACACCATTCCTGCAAATCAATCACTATATCGTGCATATCAAATCTGCCGGCAATATAGCCATATGCTTCTGTTTGAAGATAATGATAGGGGTTTTTATCTATGAGGGTGATATCTATATCCTCGTACTTTGCCAGGAACTCTACGGCGCGCAATCCGCCATAGCCTCCGCCGATAACAACTATTTTTTTGTTCAATGCACGCCTTTGTTCGATAAATAGATGAAATTATACAAAATTATAGATGTTGAATATCTGTTGAATAAAAGTAAAGAGAAGATTTTAATCTTTTTGGGGTTTCCAAAGGCATTTTAAAAGAGCCTTTGGATTGATAATTTATCGCTGTTGCTGTTGCATCATCATGCCGCGTTTTGGCATCATGTACCCTTTGATCATATTTTTTTTGATCGTTTTTTCGATCATGTGGGCTGTAAACTCACGTGTAAAGAGTTTGCGCTGTTCTTCATTGAGGATGGCATAAATACTCTCTAGCATTTCGGCTTTGGCAGTAATCATTGCATCGGGTTTGCTTAGCATGGTTTCTCTAAATACTTTTTTGTCAAAATTGTCTCCTTTGAAGGCATCAAGAGGACAAACCGGCCCTTGTTGCTTCATTGCCATTTGTGCCTGTTTGAAAGTGTTGATCACATCGGTTACTTTCTGCGCCTGTGTACTGTCAATGCCTGTCTTGCTTACGGCATCGATGACTTTTTTAACAAACTGTTTTTTCTGCTGGTTATGGTGTCCTTTGTTTTGCTGTTGCTTGCTGCTGCACATGGAAGAGTTTTTCATGCCGCCATGATTGCACATGGAAGAACTTTTCATGCCATAATGACCGGATGCCATTGCGCTTCCTATAAACAGTGTGGAAGCAAGTGCGCTTGCGATTAAAATACGTTTATACATTTCATTCTCCTTGAAGTAATTTGTATTCTCATCGTACCCCAACTATAATTAAAAGAAAATAAAAATCTTTTTTTTGTTTTATCTATCTCTCCTGAGTTATTCTTTTTTGGTTAAAACCCAGGAGTTGGTCTATGGTCAATTATCTTACAGCGATATTTTTGCTTTTAATCATTTCGATCAATTGCGTAATTTCTTTGAGCCGTTTTTCTTCTTCTGCGATATGGTTGATGGCATCAAGTTGAAAATGTTCCAATTTTTCATCCAAATAACTGGTATTAAATTTTCCATCGATAAAATCCTGATCCCTGACGATTGCTCTATGCAGAGGAATATTGGTAGGAAGGCCATCAATGAAAAACTCATCCAAAGCCCTTCGTGCTTTTTTCACTGCCCCTTGCCAGTCCAAAGACCAAATAATCAATTTTCCAAGCATGGAGTCATAGTTTGCAGGAACGGTGTATCCGCTGTATAGACCGCTGTCCATCCGGACTCCCGGGCCTCCCGGTGCTATATAGTTGGTGATTTTGCCTGCGGCCGGGAAGAAATTCTTTTTAGGATCTTCGGCATTGATGCGAAACTCAATGGCATATCCCTTAAATTTGATCTCCTCTTGCAAAAATTTTAATTTATCTCCTTCGGCTATCTCTATCATTCTTTGTATGATGTCAATACCGGAGATAAGTTCGGTGACGGGGTGTTCTACTTGAACCCTGGTGTTCATCTCTATAAAATAGATATTATCCTGGGCATCTACCAAAAATTCAATCGTTCCTACACTTTCATAGCCTAGTTTGAACATGGCTTTGGTGGATATCCTGTAAAGTTCTCTTCGGACATTTTCGTTCAGCCTGGGAGAAGGAGCGATTTCGATGACCTTTTGGTGTCTTCTTTGAATGGAACAGTCTCTTTCACCCAAATGTACCACGTTGCCGTGTTTGTCTGCAACAATTTGCACTTCTATGTGTCTTGGGTGTTCAACATATTTTTCGATAAATACATCTCCTTTGCCAAAATACTTTTTTGCTTCGGAGGTAGCGGATTCAAAGAGTTCTGTAAAGTCTTTTTCGTTTCTTACGATACGCATTCCTCTTCCGCCGCCGCCAAAAGCTGCTTTGATAATAACAGGAAAGCCGATCTCCTTGGAGATTCTAATCCCCTCCTTGATATCAATAATAGGTTCGTCCGTTCCTTCCAAAACAGGCACGCCGATCTCTTTCATGGCAACTTTTGATGCCATCTTATCTCCAAAGAGTGCAATATGTTCCGGTTTTGGGCCGATGAAAATGAGTCCGTTTTCTTCGCAGGCTTTCGCAAATTCGGCATTTTCTGATAAAAATCCATATCCGGGATGTATTGCGTCGCACCCGGATTTGAGAGCAAGAGATATGACTTTTTCGTAGTTGAGATAAGCATCAAGAGGGTTGCCCAGGACAGGATAGCATTCATCGGCCTTTCTTACCCAGAGCCCTTCTATGTCTACTTCTGAAAACATAGCTACACTTTTAATGTCAAGCTCTTTGCACGCCCTAATAATTCTTAATGCAATTTCGCCCCGATTGGCTACCAGGATTTTTGTAATTTTTCTCATGACTTTACCGCCTTGTTAAATATTTTACGAATTGTAGGATGTTTAAAAAAATATTTCTTCTTTTTTAATGCTAAATATATTGTTTGATATTGCTTATTTTATAATCTATTTGTGTTTATAAAATTATTTAAAATAGCTATAATATGATATGAAAAAAGAGACATTGAAAAAAAGAACAAAAATTGCAAATAATATTATGTACTATATCTATACGCATATAGATACCCATATTGATATTGAAGAGTTGAGCAGGGATCTCTCAGTAAGCAAATTTCATATGCATAGGATATTCAAAGAGGCTTTTGGAAAAAATATTTATGAAAACATCAAATCAATCCGGCTTCAAAAAGCTTCCAACCTGCTGCTGACCAATAAATTTTCGACTATTTCTGCCATAGCAAATATGTGTGGCTACAGTTCCCAGTCCTCTTTTATAAAAGCATTTGCAGAACGCTTTGAAATGACTCCCAAAGCATGGAAAAACGGCGGGTACAAAACGTATTCAAATCAGATCTTGCAGCAATCCAAAACGGCGATGGAGTCTGATGCTGATTTTAGCTTATTGGTACCGACTATAGTCAAAATGCCTATATTTGAAAGCTATTATATACGCAATAAAGGATATAATGTCAATATCAAGCAGGCGTGGCAAAAACTTCACACATGGATACTCAACCATGACATTTCCGACTATAAACAAATCGCCCTTTTTCATGACAATCCGACCATTACGCCGCTTAATGAATGTCAATATATCGCATGTGTTGTAGTCGAAAACGAAAAAAATATTCCTGGTGACCGCTTGCCTAAATTCAAAATATCTGATGGAGTTTATGCGAAGTTTGATCTGCAGGGCAAACAGGGAGACATTCTGAAAATGATACACTGGGTCTATCATGAATGGCTTCCGGCAAGCGAATATGAAACGACCACAAAACCCTCCTATGTCATTTATGCCAAAAATAATTTTTTATCAGAAGATAACACTTTTGATTTAAGTTTTTATGTTTCTATCAAATTTTGAAAAATATTGACTTAAGTCAACCTCAATTCTTCAAGTATTGGTGTATAATTATAATAATCATTATTAATATGATAAAATTTACAATCCAAGCAGGAGAAACATATGCAATTAATAGTAAAAATAGTAATGATCGCTTTTTTCATGCAAACTATAGCTTTTGGAAATCAAAAAAATATAGTATTAGGCGGGCCGATCGCCACTGCATCGCATCCATTTTTTAAAATGATTGAAGACAACAGCTTAAGTGATGTAGCATTCAAAGTTGAGTTTAAAGTATGGAATAATCCGGATGAACTAAGAGCGATGCTTATCAACAGGCAAGTTGATTTTGTAGCGATTCCTACCAATGTGGCTGCAAATTTATACAATAAAAAAATCCCGCTAGAGCTTATGAATGTTTCGGTTTGGGGAATTTTGGATATCGTAAGCAGAGATTTTGATATCAAAAGTGTAGAAGATTTGAAGGGCAAAGAGGTGGTGGTACCGTTTAGGGGGGATATGCCCGATATCATCTTTCAGGCTTTGCTTAAAAAAGCAGGAATGGACAGCAAAAAAGATGTAACGCTCAAGTTTGTCCCAACACCTCCCGATGCGGTTACATCGCTGATGCTTAGACAAAGCGACACAGTACTCTTGGCTGAGCCTGCCACTTCTATGGTGATGAGAAAGACCGGTTCGTTTCCCTTAAAGCTTGTTGCGCCTCAGATAAAAAGGGTGCTTAATATTGAAGATGAATGGGGTAGGGTTACAGGCACAACAAATAAACTGCCGATAGCCGGAATTGCTACGTTTGGCGATATGGATGAGCATGTCAAGAAAAGAGTAGACGAGGAGTATAAAAAAGCGCTTGAGTGGTATAAGCAAAACCCGAAAGAGGCTGCAGCGTTGACTGCAAAATATCTCAAAATGTTCGACAAGGAAGTGATCGAAGATTCTATAGGGTTCGTAAAGCTTGAATACAAAAATGCCCAAGATTCCAAAGAAGAGTGCGAGAGCTTTTTTGGCGAGATGTTAGAGATTGAGCCTAAACTGATAGGCGGAAAATTGCCTGAAAGCGGGTTTTACAGTAAATGAAATTTATTTTAAAAGTACTCAAAGATTTTCCCTGGTTTTTATGGAGCGGGTGGGGTGCGGTAGCCTCTATATTTTTATTTATCGCTCTTTGGGACGTAGGATATCAATTTTACGGCGATTTGGTGCTTCCTTCGCCGAAAGAGACCTTTAGCGCAGTGATTGGATTCTTTGGCGATGAAGATCTCATGAAAGACATGGTTCTTACACTTACAAGAGCAATTATTGGATTTGCTGCTGCTTTGGTGATCGGTTCTGCTTTGGGGCTTATGGCAGGATTTTTTGCTACGGCTTCTATCATGAGCAGGCCTATTGTTACTATTTTGGTGGGAATGCCTCCGATTGCATGGGTGGTGCTTGCCATGATCTGGTTTGGCATGGGGGATACCAGCGTGATCTTTACGGTGGTTATAGCCTCTTTTCCGATCGTTTTTGTCGGTGCCATGCAGGGAACCAGAACGATAGAAGGCGAACTCAAAGAGATGGTAGACAGCTTTGGATTGTCACTGTGGCAGAAATTTACCAATCTTTATTTTCCCCATATTTTTTCTTATATCTTTCCTGCCTGGGTAAGCGGTTTGGGGATGAGTTGGAAGATCGTCGTCATGGCTGAGCTTTTAAGCAGCAGTGACGGCATAGGAGCGGCTTTAGCCGTAGCAAGAAGCCAGCTTGACACAACCGTTGCGCTTGCTTTAGTAGTTGTGATGATAGGTTCGCTTCTGTTTTTAGAGTATATCGTACTGGAGCCTATCAAAAAAGAGGTGGAAGCATGGAGAGACTAGAAGTTAAAAACCTAAACCATTCGTTTGGTTTTTTTAGGGTTTTGGAAGATATTAATTTTACGCTTGAAAAAGGAAAAGTGATCTCTATCGTAGGGCCTAGCGGCGGGGGAAAAACGACACTTTTGCATCTTTGCGCAGGTTTGCTTGACCTTACCGAGGGGGAGATAGTCAACAGTTTTAGAAGCAGCTCCTTTGCCTTTCAGGAGCCAAGACTTCTTCCCTGGAAGAGTGTGCTTGACAATATCTCTTTGGGGCTTATCGCCAAAGGGGTTTCCAAAAAAGAGGCTGATATGAGGGCTGCAAATATCGCCCTTGAATTCGGACTTGAACTTAAAGATCTTGAGAAGTTCCCCAAAGATCTAAGCGGGGGCATGAAGCAAAGGGTGAGTTTCGCAAGGGCGCTGGTGGTAGAACCTAGTTTGCTTTTTTTGGATGAGCCTTTTTCTGCACTCGATATCGGACTTAAAAAAGAGTTGCAAAATCATCTCATTGATTACATCGCACATCATAATCTAACGATTTTATTTATTACGCATGATATCATGGAAGCGATTCGGCTGAGCAACGAAATACTGCTTCTTAAAAGCGATCCCGGAGAAATAGTGAAACATATCAAAATACCCACCCCGCAAATAGAAAGAAGCGACAAAGAGGTGTTTGATATGATGATAGAATTGCTCAAAGATAAAGACATTATCAATACATTTGAACTGGAGATTAAATAATGGCAAACGCGACAAAACATTATCTTCATTACCCTGAGGAAGAAAATGTACCCATTTATTTGGCTTACGGGTTTAGGCCTATATTTTTGCTGCTTGCTCCGTACATCATACTGACTGCGATTATGTGGGCTTTTGTCTGGGCCGGAGTGGTCAATCCTTTTGGAAACTATCTTTTGGAATGGCATATCTATGAGTACCTTTTTGGCGTAGGCCTGGCAGGGATCATGGCATTTGTTTTTACCGGTGTTCCTGAACTTTTTCCGGGGGTTGTTCCTCTGATTGGTAAAAAATTGAAATACGTGATGCTGCTTTGGATAGCCGGCAGGATAAGTTTTTGGATGATCGATATTCTCCCACTCTTTTTGGTGGCTCTCATCAATCTGTCTTTGCTTGTAGTCGTTATCGCATGGGCTTTTAAGCCTGTGGTGCTCGATCCGCTCCAAAGACATTCTTCTTTGGGATATGCACTTGCAACGATGCTGATCGTGGAGGGATGGTTTTACGGTTCCATGATGGGGATCTTTGAAACGCCGGCGTTGGAGATTTTAAAAGCGGCATTGGGCATTATGATGATACTTTTGCTTTTGGCGTTGCGAAGAGTCAATATGGAAGTTATCAATGAAATCATGGAAGATGAGGGAATGGATGACAAATTTTTCGCCAAACCTTTTAGATATAACCTGGCCATTTTCAGTATCGCTTTGTTTGTGGCGGTTGAATTTTTTTACGGAACGAACTCAGCATTGGGATGGATAGGATTGGCTGCGTTTGCTGCGATTTTGGGTATTTTAAATGACTACAACCTTGAGTTTGAATCGATTATTTTTAAACCGTATACGATTTATTTGTCATCGATTCTTGTGCTGATGGCTTGCGGGTATGGTTTCATGGGGGCAGATATTCTTTACGGGCAGGGGACGCTGCAAAACCACTTTAGACATTTTTTAAGCACGGGAGCTTTTGGGCTTAGCTTTTACATGGTGATGGTGATCGTTTCTTATGTCCATACGGGAAGAAAATTGCAGTCAAACTATTGGATGGTTTTAAGTGTGGTGCTGATCTTTGTTGCTACAATTCTAAGAGTCAGTATCGCTTATTTTCCTGAAGCCGCAAGTTCTCTTTATGTCTTGTCTTCAATCATTTGGGTGTTGCCTTTCGGGGTATATTATTGGCAGTTTTATAGATACCTGCTTTTGCCAAGGGCCGATGGAGTGAAGGGCTGATCCCGTTTAAAATTATAGGTTGCAGATGAAAACATATTTGAGTAAAATGAGGTCAAAGCAAAAAAATCCGCCTCGAAAAAAATTAAGTAAAATTTTATGGTCGGCTTTAGGTTCTTTTTTGGGTATCTACTTTTTGGCAGTGTTTGGCAAACTGTTTTCTTTTGAAGACAGTATATTTTTGCTCGGTTCATTTGGTGCTTCGGCAGTGCTGATCTATGGAGCGCCCGAAGCTCCTTTTTCGCAGCCTAGAAACCTCATAGGCGGGCATATGATCTCTGCTTTTGTGGCCGTGGGGCTGGTGAAGTGTTGCCAAGATTTTTTGACTTTGGAAGTTTTGTGCGCGTTGAGTGTGGCTTTGGCTGTGCTAGCGATGCACTTAAGCCGCACCGTACATCCCCCGGGCGGTGCAACAGCACTTATCTATGTGATGGGGACGGATTTTATCCAGGGGTTTGGATGGCTGTATCCTTTTGCACCGATAGGGGTTGGGGCTTTGATAATGCTGTTTGTAGCGTTGTTGGTCAACAACCTCTCTTCCAATGAAAAAAGGCACTATCCGCAGTATTGGATTTGA
>JAUPLS010000083.1 GCA_030836805.1 Campylobacterota bacterium
CTGCCTCCCTTATCGTTTGCACAACGGAATAAAAATGCAACCCTTCGGTTTTTGTTCCCGTGGAGAGATAATTGGCCACTTTGGAAAGTATGATCCCAAACACATTGCCGAAAACCAAAAATAGCACAAACAAAACCCCTGTTATGAGCATCAATTTTTTTTGCTCCAACGATACCCGCTGCAATGCAAGATAGAGCCCTGCCACCGCTGCAATTTTCACCATATAGCTAAAAGGCGCCGCCAAAGGAAAAGGCAAAAGCGAAACAAATACCAAGACCAATGAAAGATAGGTTGTATTTTCATTGCGATGATAAAAGATCATATAGAGCGCATACATCATGCCCATCGCATACACGACTGAAAGCCCCTGGTCGTACAAGAAAGGATACACCGAGATAGCCAATGCCGCATAGAGCGCCGACTTCAGATCAAAATCGATCGTGCTTTTCATCAAGAAAAAAAGGATAAACATCGGAGCCATCGCCGAGAACATATCGGTATCATAGTATCCTGCCATCGTACGGTTATAATAGCTTACCGTCACAGCTCCCAGCAGCGCTGCAAAAAACCCCCATAGCGACTGGTTAAAAAGCCTAGCGGTCAAGATGATGGGGATCACCACCAAGCTTGAGACCACAGCCGGCAGATAAAGTATGATTGTCTCAAAACTAAACGGGGTGATCTTCGCAAAAAGAGCAGTAAAAAAAACCAGGCCAAACCCTGACATATCCGGAATCCGCGGGTTGCTCTGATGCATATCCCATAACGCCTGTTGCGCCCCGGCAGCGAAAAAGTACCCGTCGTTGGTATTGATCATGAGCTGACCGTTCCAGTAAAAGCTTGGGTTGTCCTGAAACTGCCATATCCATATCATACGTACGGCAAAGCTAAACAGATAGGCTACTGCTATCATGACGGATATTTGCAAAGAAGAGTATTCTTTATCAATCATCTTTAAAACCTTTAAATTTTTCTTAAAACATTATACACTTTTTTCAATACATAAACAGGCAACAGCCTTGGAACAGCTCTTAGCAAAATATTTCTTATATATTCATATCTTGACAAAAAGCCCAACTCTCTTGCATTTTTTTGAAAATAGCATTCGTTTTTAAAGTAAGGCCATCCGCATCTGCGCAGTATCATATCACGACCCGTTCTGGCATGGACCAAAATATCGTTTATGTTTGTAAATTGATATCCTTTTTGCAGTAAACGTATCCATAAAAAGTAGTCTTCAAACCCGTTCATCGGCATATAATTGCCGACCTCTTTAACCGCACTTTTTCGGAATATCACCGTCATATGGTTGATCGGGTTTCTATATTTGGCATAGGAGACGATATCTTCATGCATAAGCGGAGGCTTTCTTTCTCCCGTAGATCGGGACATGGCATCATCAAATTCGGATATCCATGTTCCAAGTATATCCACAGCAGGGCGTTCTGATAAAAATTTTATCTGTTTTTCAAAACGCTCGGAAGCGGCGATATCATCCCCGTCCATACGGGCTATCCACTCATGCCGGCAGGCATCCACCCCTTTGGCCAACGCGATTCCCAATCCGGCATTTTTTTCCAATACAACGATCGTATAGGGGATCGATGCGTTGCTAGCGTGCCGCGCTATCACTGCGTCAAGCTCATCGGTCAAAGGGCCGTCTTTAACAAGAACGATCTCGTCGGCTTTCGCCGTTTGATCTTCCATGCTGCTTAATGCCTGATCCAAAAAATCGGGCTTTTCTTTATGATATACGGATATGAGAACTGAAAATTTCATCTTTTACCTACATGCTCGTGATAATTCCAACGTCAAATCTTCATCAACCTTGCGCGCAAAAAGAATATCTGGCACACGGTTAAGCTGTTGAAGTGTTTGTTTGGAAAGATAGTTCGGGCTATTTTTGCCCTTCTCCCACTCTAGATAATATAAATTATGATTGACCATATTTTTTTTAAACACGGAATTTAACAAGATGATCTGAAAAAAGTGTTCATCCGCACAGACAGTATAGTTGAATTGATCTAAAAAGTCTTTATGAGTATCAATATAGTTTAAAATATACTCCATTGCTTCGATCGAGATATTGAACCACGACGACCCTTTATAAAGCAACAAATGCTCCAAAGTACAGCGT
Organism: Campylobacterota bacterium; assembly: GCA_030836805.1. Taxonomy (GTDB): domain Bacteria; phylum Campylobacterota; class Campylobacteria; order Campylobacterales; family Sulfurovaceae; genus Sulfurovum. The sequence goes on from JAUPLS010000083.1 coordinate 2,138, forward strand.
TCATGCCACAAATTCTGTATCTCCCGCAACACTCTTTGAATGAGGCGGATCAAAAACGTACGATTGTTCTGATACTCTGTAAAAACATTGTATTGCTTCAATCTCCATCGATATCGTCCTATCGCTTCATGGGCTATAAATTCTTTATTTCTGTGTTGTTCCAAAAATGTACAAATGTAGTCGTCATCTTTTACGGGAAAATCTTCTCCCGACATCAGCTGGATCCGATCAAACCGTCTATTGCTGTAATGTACGCTTCTCATAAGAGACAATGTTGCTTCCACTTGAGAAAACCCGCTCCAATTGACGGCCACTCTAGCCTCGATGATATAAACCTGCTCATGATGAGCATACATTTTCCGTAGCGTTTGATACAAATCCTCACTCTTTTTATCCACGTGAACAAAGCAATGGTGCTTCCGATCATTCAGCAGACATGCAATCAGCGATTTGATCTGCTCGCTGTTTTTATGAACCTGCATCAGGTAAGCGATGGTCATTTGCTGCCGTCCTGGATGATTCTCTTGTAAAGCATCAGATAACGATTTGCCATCACGGCAGAAGTGTATGCGCTATGGAATTTTTGAAATATCCTTTCTCCGTAACGCTCTTTTTCCCGATTGATCGTTTCTATAGCCGAACAGAGATCATTGATATTTTCCAATTCAAAGTAGATAACCTCATCACTGCTAAACAGTTCTTGAAAAATAGGGATTTTCGAACATACAACCGGTTTTTTTTGTCTTGCTATCTCCTGCAGTGCCAAAGAAAAACCTTCAGAACGCGACGGAACCACAAATAGATCCATCTCATCGATGAACAATGAAATGTTCTTTTGAAAACCTATGAAATGAACCCTCTCCTCAACGTTGCACTCTTTGGACAATTGTTTTAAATATTCAACCTGCTGTCCTGTCCCGGCTATGTAAAAAGAATAGTTTTTTAAGTGTTTCAAAGCTTGTACTACCTGGTCGAACCCTTTTCTTTTTGTAATATCACCAGACCCGATGGCGCCTATCTTGATCAATTTGTCTTTGCCAAATTGTTTTTCATGTACCGGCATATCAACCGCTGACGGGATACCGTTATAGACATAATCCAACTTTTTGTTTTTCCAAAATTTTTGATAATACGCTACTGCATCTTTGGACAATGTGACTATTTGATCATGTTTTGATGTTGCGATATTCCAAACCTTTTCCAACAAAAATGCTTTAACGGGATTGTAGGCATAGTGAAAATCTTCTTTCACATAATTATGTAGCGTAGTGACGGTTTTGGCTTTATGGATCGATCTGCGATGCCACCAGATATAGGCATCGGGAACAACCCCATGAGAGTGGATGATATCGTAAGCATCAAAATCTATTTTTTCAAAAAAACCGATTTGCTTCGTTCCGACAGGGAAGTCTGTCAGCTTGATATCTTTAAAATAAAAAACATCCGCATCATGGTCTCTTTGCAGCTCGCTGCAAAGATATTTCACCACATTGACAGGGCCGCTTTGTGCAATATATGGTACCAGGTAGGCTATTTTCATTTATACCTCAAAACTTGATTTTTCAGGCAATATTGTTTCAAATGCCTCTTTGATAATTGTTTTAGCTTCTTCAAATTCTTCCTCTGTTCGGATGCTCTCCCCATCATTTAGGCAAATCATTGAGTATTTATTGGCTGTAATGAGACGAGTAACTTTTCCGGAGCGAAGCTCATCCATATCTAAGGTCACATATTGCGTATCTTTCAGAGAGATCGGTACAAAACTTCCTTTAATGAATTGCCAATAACGGAAAAGATATTGATTGATATCGTTACAATTTCGAAATCTTGAAGCCGAAGTCTGTTTCAAGATCTCTTTTTCTTTTTCCCACACCTCTTTAAAAGTGGATTTAAGAAAAGGCTGTGGCTGATGATGATCCACAAATCCCGTAAACCTTGGCCAGGGAAGCAAAAAAAGTGATCTTAACAGTTCTTTCCCGTACGCGATATGGAACCATTTTGAAAGGTTTTTTTTCATCGCTGTTTTTTTATCAAAATGTCTATTGAGTATCTCCAGATTATTTAAAACAAAATGGCCGACACCCGAGGAAGAGGAAAGCGTATTCATAATGCATGCATCAGTTGGCAAACCATTTTGAAAAAATCTCTCCGGAGAAAGCGCGGCCGTAATAAAAAGATCATCATTGAAAAGAACAAAGTGTTCTGAAAGCCCTTGTATCCTATGAATATTCGGCTCGATGGCATTGGAGTTAAACACCGGCAGGCACTCACCGTCTAAAATATCTTCATGCCGGACAATATTGAGTTTTGGATGATCGACATTGAGCCATTTGGGCAAATGCCCCCATGTTACAAAATGTATCTGTCTCACCCATGGTGTAAACTTCTCAAAAGCCCTGAAGATATAGTGTAAATTATCCCAATCTCTATAAAAAACAGTGTTTTTTGGACCACTGCCACTTGAAAACTTATGATATTCTTCAACCCAATCCGGATCCGTTCCGTCCACCCAGAGAATTATAAAGTCAATATCCACACTATCAGCCTTTTCTTTCAGAATTTTTAACATATAAATGTTCAAAAAACACTAATTTTCTATATAAATAAAGATCTTAGACAAGCAAAGATTCGTAAATATTTTGGTACATTATAATACATATCATCTTTGTACTTCAACGCCATAAAAAATGCTTTAAAGTGTATAAAACCGCTTCCCCAACTTTGATAAAATAAAATTAAATCCTCTAAAAGCTGATTTTCAGATTCAGAAAAAATATTTGACTCTTTATAAGATTTTAAAACTTTAGCTTTTTGCTGACCTTCATAAATTCTTTTTTTATAATGCTCTTTATTCATACTAAGAAAAAATTTTTTTAAGATTGATATCTTAAAAAATTTCTTTGCCCCAAATTGATTTTTATCATGCTGCCTGTACAAAACTAACGGCCATTTACACAGATAAATTGACCCAGCCGTACTTGCGACTAAACCATACCATTGATCATGAGATTCAGCATTTATTGGAATAGGATGTGCTTTTTTTAGTAAATCCTTTTTCATTAAAATAGTACAGCCCCAAATGTAATTACGAAACATTAGTTTATAAAAGGTAAATTTTTCATTTTTAGATCTGTTAGTGGATTCAAAAAATGATTCTTCAATTATATGTCCACTCTCGTTAATCAATGTGAGATCTGAACAGGTCAAGATATTATCCCCTATATTTTCCATCAGAGTAGAAAGTTTATGAGGCAGCCATATGTCATCCTGATCAGACAATGCGATATAGTCACCTCTGCATAAATTGACAGCTTTTTCAAAGTTTTTGACAAAACCTAAATTATTTTCATTGACAAAATATTTGAGCCCAAATTTTTTACTGTAATCTTCTAATATCTCAACTGTTTTATCGCTAGAACAATCATCACACACAATGACCTCAATATTTTTATAAGTTTGAGCATAAATACTATCCAATTGTTCTGTCAGATACTTTTCTCCGTTGTATGTCGCCATGGCAATTGATATCAAATGTCCATTTCCTTTATGACTCATTTCATAACCCTTACTATTTTTCATTCTCATGATACATTCTCTCAAAAAAATTCTCAATTATATAAAAAGGATACCGTGTATCAATTAGTTTTTTTTCAAAAATAGATTTTAATCTTTTTAGGTTATCAATACTTTCCTCACCATCAGTTAACAAAGATTTTTTCACAAATGGCATTTTATTTTGGACCAATAAAAAATCCCAAAATTTTATACTTGAATTGACGCTTTTTTTAAAAATATCTTTTATATAACGGGATGGAGTAACCAAAAATTTAAATATTTTATACGGTTTTTTCAATAAACGCTTCAATAATCTTTTACTGCTATAATGACTGTTTATTACTAAATGCGAAAAAACCTCTGCTTTATAACCATGCGAAACAAGTAGCTGGGATAATCCCACTTCATATCTTCTAATAATCTCAGACTTATCATCTAAAATCGCTATTTCATCCCAAAATTGACTAAATATTGTAGAAACTATGATGCTTTTATTAAACACAAGAAAGTAACTTTGGATGTGATAGGCTAGCTGAATGCTATCAGTAATTCCCCAGAAATCACATTGCTTTTTTTCCATTTGATCAAAAATAGATTTTAAAGAATATAATGGCCCAAATACACTGTCATTACAGATGATCACCTCATCATACTGATTCAAATCCAATCTTTCTATTCCGATTTTATAACTGTAAAAATCATAACCAATATTTTCTCTTTGGATAACTTCAATACCCAAATCTTTAAGCTTTTCACTATCTTCCTCTGAAATAGCCGAAACAGTCACAAATATTAATTTGTTGACTATGCTCACTAATTCATTCAAATAATAATAAACATACTCATCAACCTTATCATCTTTATCAAAATGAGCAAATACACAAGCTCTACTCATCATTATAATCCTTCATTTTCTTTAAATTTAATATGAATCTGTTTATAAAACCACCAGGTAGTAAACCATCCGCTTGTCAAAATATGTGCCAAAAGTGTCCCCATAGCCACCCCCCAAAGACCATAATCCCTAAGCAGGATAATAGATAATACCACATTCAAGATCGCATCAGCTATGGTCATATAAGATGTTGCACGGTGCAGTCCCATTGCAACGATAAAAATTGCACTCACATGTACACCTGCATGAACCATTCCAAACGCTATAAAGATTCTGAAAATATTTTCATCCAATACATATTTTTCTCCAACCCACCAGTTAAGGAAATCAATGCCATAAAAAAACAAAATACCGTACCCTACAAATCCTAACAACATTGAAAGAAACAACATTTTATTATGGAGCTTCAAAATAGCACTATAATTTTTTTCTTGATCCAGCCTTGCGATATCCGGGATCATTATATCAACTATTTTAAAAAGTATCTTTTGTGATATATCAACCAATTTATATCCGATCGCATAAAATGCTACGCTTCCGATTCCGATAAAAGAGGAGATAATGATATTGTCACTTGACAATACAATGAGTGCGGATGCTGTAATGATAAAATAGTGCAAACTCGGTTTTACCATCTCTTTTAAAAGAGATGGATCAAAATATTTAAATGAAAGTTCAAAATCAACATATTTTTTTGCAATAAAATACACCAAGGTTCCGGAAAATATGGCCATGCACAAGTGAATCCATGCAAGGCTAATCAATTTATAACCGCCATATAGAGCAATGAACATTAAAAAAGCTGAAACAATACTGCTGAAGATAGAAATATAGTTTTGGATATATAGTCTATCCTTTGCAAACAATAATGTTCCAAAAAGGCTGGAAATAAAACTGATAAAAAAACTTAAAAAAAATAATACAAAAGACAACTTTGCTTCAGACATCAACCCATAAGGGATTAAAAACACTGTATCGATATTTATAAACAAATACAAAAATACCAAGATGGCTGCAAAACTTAATCCAAGATATAAAAAAAGCGTACTGTTGAGATATCGATTAATATACAACACATCATTGTGTTTGCTTGTTTCTTTTAAGAATGTCGTTCCAAAGCCAAACCCGGTTAATCCAAAATATCCGAGAATCGTTATAAACAATACCCATAGTCCATACATCTCTTCTTCAAGTTTTCCTATCATATAGGGAGTTAACAAAAGAGGTATAAAAACCTGTACAGCTACCTGAATAAATGAAGTACGAAGATGGTAAAAATATTTTTTTGAAAACATTATTTTATTTTTACTCTAAAAGCAAATTGCAAATATAATATGTCTTCTCCTAAAAAAAACTCTGCAAGTTTGATTTTCAACCTTTGCAATATATTTTTAGAAGATATTTTATTGATTCCTTTTAACGCTTCAATATTGAATGCTGCATCGATAAAATCAGCTTCTATACTCTTCAGTGTAAAAAAACGCAAATGGGTTCTATCTAAAATCCCCTCCTCTTTATAGCGCCACTCTTTTTTTATCAAAAGCTGATAAAGATTTACAATGTACCTTACATTTGGTAAACTGCCTATCATATATGCATTGTGGACACATTTGCTTTTGATATCTCTATAAAATTGATGATGATCATACATATGCTCTATGACATCATTACAAATTACTAAATCAAAATAATTATCCGGCAACTCTGAAAGCATCCGTTCAAAAGTACCGACCAAAACTTTGTCTAATTTCTGTTTTGCTATATTCGCAGAGAAAACATACGGTTCTATTCCCCAATATTCACAATTACTTGATACATTTTTACGGAATCCGCCTTCTCCACATCCTATCTCTAAAACTTTTAAATATTTTTCAGGAATAAAATCGGCTATCTCCACTCTTGTACCATCATAATAGATTGGGAGCTTACCCATTTATTGTCCTTTATATATACGAGTTTGTCTGATATATTAAAAAAATAATATTTTATCATAAAAAAACAAGGGTTATAATTTCCCGTTTTGATAGAATCTATTTTATAATGCATGAGCCTCATTTTATCTTGTATTTTTCCAAATACCACTCTACCGTTTTGATGATTCCGCTCTCAAAATTCTCATCTGCTTTCCAACCAAGCTCGGTTTCGATCTTGGTTGCATCTATTGCGTAGCGGCGGTCGTGGCCGGTGCGGTCTTCGACAAATGTGATCAGCTCTTTATAGGATTTGATCTCTTTCTTAGATTCCCAATCAAGTTGAGAATGACGGGTTTGTTGTTCAGAATTTGGATTTCCGCCTTCGCGGGAATGACGAGGTTTAATTTCATCAAGAATGGTACAGATGCGATCGACGATCTGGAGGTTAGTTCTTTCATTTCTTCCACCTATATTATAAGTCGCTCCAGAGTTACCTTTATGAAATACTAAATCTATGCCTTTACAGTGATCTAGCACATAGAGCCAGTCGCGGATATTTTTTCCATCTCCATAGATAGGGATAGGAGTGCCATTTAAGGCATTACGGATGATCGTCGGGATGAGCTTTTCATCGTGCTGTTTTGGGCCGTAGTTATTTGAACAGTTGGTAATCACACAATCCATACCGTAAGTCTCTACATAGCTTCGTACGATCATATCACTTGATGCTTTTGATGCTGAGTAAGGTGAGTTCGGAGCGTACGGAGTTTTTTCGGCAAAAAGTCCTGTCTCGCCAAGTGTTCCGTAGACCTCATCGGTTGATATATGGTGGAAGCGTAGTGTGGATTCCATATCGAGTACGGAATGACGATAGATGAAGGGTTTTTCCATCCAGTGTTTGTATGCTACGTCTAAAAGTGTAAAAGTGCCGTTGACATTGGTCTCTATAAAAACACCTGGATTTTTGATGGAGTTGTCTACATGAGACTCTGCTGCGAAATGGATCACTCCTCTTACATCATACTCATCGAAGATAAACTCGACCAATTCACGGTTACAAATGTCTCCTTTGATGAACTTATATCTTGGATGTTCTTCTACTTCTTTGAGATTTTCAAGGTTGCCTGCGTAAGTTAACAAATCTAAATTTACAAGATTATAGTTTTCATATTTTCCCAAAAAGTACGGCACAAAGTTACTTCCGATAAACCCTGCGCAGCCTGTTACGAGTATTGTTTTGTTTGTATTGTTAAACATTTATTTTCTTTCTCCCAATCGTTTTAAACAATCATCCAAACCATCTTTCCAGTATGGTATTTCTACGTTAAATGTATTTTTTATTTTTGCTTTATTGAGCACACTGTAGTGTGGCCTTTTTGCCGGGGTTGGATATTCTTTTGTTTCTATGGGGTTTATTTGGCAATTCAATTTTGCCATTTTCATAATCTCTTTTGCAAAATCATACCAACTTATTACGCCCTCATTCGAGTAGTTGTATATTTCTACTTTTTCATTTTGAATTTGCGGAATAATATCTAAGATAGTTTTAGCTAAGTCTTTTGCATAAGTTGGAGTTCCTACTTGATCAAATATTACACCTAAATTCGCTTTTTCTTTTCCAAGTCTAAGCATCGTTTTTACAAAGTTGCTCCCGAAAGAAGAATAGACCCAAGAAGTTCTGATAATAATAGAATTTGGCGGATTTACAGCCAACATAGCATTTTCGCCGTCAAGCTTGGTTTTGCCATAGACACTTTGCGGATTTGTAATATCATCTTCTATATATGGCTTATAATTAGTCCCGTCAAAAACATAATCAGTCGATATATGTATAAGCTTTATGTGGTTTGTTTTAGCAATGCTTGCCAGTACTTCTACCGCTTTGTGGTTAATGGTATCTGCAAGTTCTACTTCATCTTCTGCTCTGTCTACCGCCGTATAGGCAACACAGTTGATGATCACGTCGAACTTTTTCCCCTCGAAGAAATCTTCCATCTTGCAAAGATTGGAGAGGTCAAGATCGTTTCGCGTGGCGAAATGGAAGTGATAATTATGGTGCATAGCTGGATTCCCGCCTTCGCTGGAATAACATACTTTGTCATCCTCGGGCTTGACCAGGGGATCCATCTTGAAAAATGAATTATCCATCAAATGTTTGATCTCAGAACCTAATTGTCCATTTGCTCCCGTCACCAAAACATTAAACATACAGATTGACTCCATAGTTGAGTAAATCAGCATCTTTCAGCATCGGCTGTCTGGTGTCTTTGGGCGAGAACTGGAGTTTCTCTTTCGCGACCAGCCAGTCTATACCGATATCGGGATCATCAAAGGCTATGCCTCTATCGCATTCCGCGCTGTAGTAGTTATCCACCTTATAGGAAAATATTGCTTCATCACTAAGTACGACAAATCCATGAGCAAAACCTCTTGGAATAAAGAGTTGTCTTTTGTTTTCTGCACTTAATTCAACAGCAACATACTTGCCAAACGTCGGAGAGCCTTTTCTGATATCGACTGCCACATCTAAAACTTTTCCTTGTATGACTCTTGCAAGTTTTGTTTGGGCAAAAGGCGGCAGTTGATAGTGTAATCCTCTTAATACTCCATAAGTAGACTTACTTTCATTGTCCTGGCAAAAATTTATTTTACAGCCTAGAAACTCTTCAAGTTTATCTTCTCTAAAAGTCTCTACAAAATATCCTCTATGATCACCATGAACTGTTGGTTCAATTATTACTACATCAAAAATAGAGGTTCTTGTAAAGTTCATTTATTTCAAAATCCTTGGTTGATTTGCTCTGGTGATCAGATATTGACCATATTGATTCTTTTTCAGTGGTTCAGCAAGTTCAAGGAGTGTTTCTTTTGAGATGTAACCCATCTCATACGCTATTTCTTCAAGACATGCTACTTTTAGAGATTGTCTCTTTTCTATCGTTTGGATAAATTGAGATGCCTCTAGTAAACTCTCATGAGTTCCGGTATCCAGCCAAGCGTACCCTCTTCCCATAAGTTCCACTTTGAGTCTTTCTTCATGTAGATACATCTCATTGAGTGTAGTGATCTCAAGTTCTCCTCTATCAGATGGTTTCACTTCTTTTGCTTTTTGTACAACATCGTTTGGGTAAAAGTACAGTCCTACAACTGCATAGTTTGATTTTGGATTTTTTGGTTTTTCCTCAATTGAAGTTACATTGCCGTTTTCATCAAATCCTGCAACCCCGTATCTCTCAGGATCACTTACATAATATCCAAATACAGTAGCTTTGTTTTCTTCTTTTACATTTTTTACACTGGATGCCAAAAGTTGAGTAAGCCCATGTCCATAGAAGATATTATCGCCCAAAACCAAACAAGCATCATCGCCATTTAAGAACTCTTCTCCAAGCAAAAATGCTTGTGCAAGACCATCGGGAGATGGTTGAACAACATACTCAAATCGCATACCAAGGTCATTTCCATCCCCTAAAAGGTTTTGAAAAGATGCTTGATCTTGCGGTGTTGTAATGATAAGAACTTCTTTAATGCCCGCTAACATCAAAACCGAAAGGGGATAATAGATCATCGGTTTGTCATAAATAGGCAAAAGCTGCTTGCTGATGGACCGTGTCACGGGGTATAGACGCGTGCCGCTTCCGCCTGCTAAGATTATCCCTTTCATTTTAAACTCCAATTTATTTTTAAACTTTTATTCACTTAAAAACTACATTTTTACAATAATTAAATATATCAGCAATAATGATATGGTCATACACCTACACCCTATTTTGTATTTTGTTTTTAGTATCAAACATTTAAATAAGGGGTTTTAGTTTTATTCTCAACTCAAGATGTCTGCTCACCTTTATTTATGCTTTTTTATATGTGGCTGTATTATAGCAAACTCTCTTCCATAAAGCTATGGCCCGTGTCGATATCGTTTGCCTTGTTGCCGCTCAAAAGCATATTCATAAGCGATTATGTTATAATTTTTCAAATTAATTGAACGGGAAATACCTATGCATAAACTTTTATCACTTCTACTTGTTGCTTTTGTCACATTTTCTCACGCCAAAATGGTCGACGCCATCGCGCTGATCGTTGACGGGGAGGCTGTTACCACTGCTGAAATACGCGCGGTTCAGCAACAGATGAATCTTTCCAAAGAGAAAGCCATCGATCTGCTTGTCCAGGACAGGCTGCAAAAAGCGGCGATGAAAAACATAGCGGTCTCTGACGATGAAGTCGACAGCAAAATAGCAGAAATCGCCGCACAAAACAATATTTCTATCGAGCAAATGCAACAGATTTTACAAGAAAGAGGCACGCCTTGGACGCGATACAGAAGCAACATCCAAGAAGCGATAAAAAAAGAGAAATTCTTCAAAGAGCATATAGCTACTTCCATCCCGCAGCCTAGCGATGATGAGCTTAAAATCTTCTACAACAATCACAAAAATGAGTTTGTTGTGCCTTCACAGATCAGCATGGTAGAGTACTCAAGCGAGTCCAAAGAGGCGATGGGGAACTTTTTACAGACACAAAATCAACAAGGGATCCAAAGCCGCACGGTTACCAAAAACAGTGATGAGCTAAACCCTATGCTTCTTGCGATGCTTTCACAGACAAAAAACGGTGCACTCACCCGCCCTTTCAATGCGGGCGGAAGATATGTGGTATTTAAAGTACTCTCCAAAAAAGGGCAATCGGCTATGCCTTTTGAGAGCGCCAAGAATGCAGTAATCGCAAAATGGAAAGAACAGCAGCAAGGAAAAGCGATCAAAGACTATTTTGAAAAAATGAAAACCAGTGCCGATGTGCAGATCATACGAAAATAAGGAAAAAAATGGGACTAAAATCTGATAAATGGATACGTGAAAAATCTCTCAATGAAGAAATGATAACACCCTTTTGCGAAGGGCTTATAGGAGAAGGGGTGGTCAGCTACGGGCTGAGCAGCTATGGTTATGATATTCGCGTCAGTGACGAATTCAAGATCTTTACCAATATCAATGCGCAAGTCGTCGATCCCAAAGACTTTCACCAAAATAACGTCGTTGATTTTAAAGGGGATGTGTGTATCGTGCCGCCCAACTCTTTTGCACTGGCAAGAACGATAGAGTATTTTAAAATGCCTTCAGACACCTTGGCCATCTGTCTAGGCAAAAGCACCTATGCCCGATGCGGGATCATCGTCAACGTTACCCCTTTTGAACCCGGATTTGAAGGGCACATCACGATAGAAATCTCCAACACTACGCCGCTTCCTGCAAAAATCTATGCCAATGAAGGTATCGCTCAAGTACTTTTCTTACAGGGGGACGAACCGTGCGAAACCACCTACCGTGACAGAAAAGGAAAATACCAAAGCCAAACCGGCATTACCCTTCCTCGTATCCTCAAAAAAGACTAAAGCCGGCCTTCAAAACAAAGAGCCGGCCTATCGTGAGGATGCGTTTCTTTGACACTAAAGGTTTTTCTCTATCCATCTGCACAGCATATAAAGAGAAAAAAGATGCTGCTTGAACATCCCCTGCTTCCCCTGCTTGAGCAAAAATTGCAATTTCTCCTCATGAAACAGCCCTTTTTTTTCTTGCACCCGTTCTATGCATTGCAATTCTCCGGTTTCTTGAAGCCACTCCATAAAAGGATAGCTGAACCCTTTTTTCTTGCGCTCTATGATCGAAGCGGGGATATACTCTTTAGCAATCTCTTTGATCCATGATTTTGGCATTTGGCGCAAACGAAGCTGCGGGTCGCAGGAAAAAACCGCCCTGACAACCTCTTTGTCCAAAAAAGGGCTTCTTGCCTCTATGCTGTGCGCCATGCTCATGCGGTCCAGCTTGCGCAGATAGACTTCGCCCAGCTGGATCTTGAGATCCAAAAAACTGTACCAGTCCGCAGGGGATGTTCTTCCGCTTTTTTCAAACTCTTCTTGGTATTTGGCAAGCACTTTTAAGGAATCATTGTCGCGTACATTCATGCGAAGCAGCCTGTTTTGCTGCAGATCGGTAAACACTTCTGCGGTAGAACGAAACAAGGTACTCTCCTCAAAAATGCGTTTATACCACTCCCACTCTTTGTTATCCGAATAATGGGATTTAAAATAGTTGCGAAGCCAGTTTTTATACTTGAGTGCTTTGGCCTGCTCTAGGTCCAAATACTCTTTATAGGTTTTGTACCCCAAGAAAAGCTCATCGCTTCCGTCTCCTGTCAATACCACTTTTATCCCCTCTTTTTGTATCGTTTTCATCAAATGATACAACGGCAGCATCGCAGGATCGCCCAAGGGTTCATCCAGTATCTGGATCACCTCATCAATGCTTTGCAAAAAATCTTCTTTGCCAAAACTGATCTCATGGTGCATTGAGCCGATATATTCCGCTACACTTGCGGCATAAGGCCTCTCATCATACTGCCCATACCCCTCATAGCCGATGCTGAATGTATAGATCTTTTGATGCCGGGAAGCCATCGCCGCGATCAGCGAGGAGTCCAGCCCCCCGGAAAGAAGTGCGCCGCACTCAAGCTCTGCGGGCATACGCAAAGCCACAGACTCCAAAAGCTTTTGTTTGACGGTCTGAATCGCTGTTTTTTCATCATGCAAAATAACAAGGGTTTCCAGGGGCAGATAATAATATTTTGTTTGAAAAGTTGCATTTTTCATATCAAAGCACACCATGCTTCCCGCTTCTGCCTGCCTGATTTCTTTATCAAACGTATGCGGAGCAATGGGTGACTGGTAAGAAAGGTATTGGGGGATGATAGCCCTGTCAAACCGTAAAGGCTTCAATGAAAGGATCGCTTTGAGTTCACTGGCAAAAATCACACGCTCTTTATCATAAGCGTAGTAAAGCGGTTTTTTGCCAAAAGGATCACGGAACAGCTTGACGCTCTCTTTTTCTATGATCGCAATAGCAAACATTCCCCGCAAATGCTCCACAAAAGCATCACCCCACTTTTTATAGGCATGAAATGCTGCCTCCGTATCATTTTGGCATGCTACGCCCAACTCCTGTGCAAGTGTTTGGTAGTTGTATATTTCACCGTTCATTAAAAAAAATGTACCATTCTCTTCTATAGGTTGAACCATAGGACGGTGCCTGTCGGTGATCGCCAGCCGATGAACACCCAAAAACGTATGTGCACTTTGTATAGTTTTGCTCTCATCTATACCGCGGTGGGCAAGAAAGCCGAATGCTTTTTTCGCTTCGTATTGATCATATTTACCCACTATGCCAAAGATTGCACACACTTTTATACTCCCATACTTTGTACTGCCAACGCCTTCTGCCAGCCACTGCTGTTTTGTCCATAAAAAATCATCAAGACTTGGGTGCCTCGGATTTTGGTGGGGCGCTATTGGCATTATTGTTTCCGTTATTCATCAAATCGATAAAATTTCTCAGTGATTTGGTAAAACTTTTACTCAAATGCATGTCATTGACAGCAATGGTATTTACCTCTTTGGAAATACTTCTGTTCTTGATAATGTTTGAAAGTACATCTATACTGTTTTTATACGATTCTGTAATCTTACGATAACGAACTTCCATCTCCTCCATTGCGGCTTTGTCGCCGCTTTTGGCTGTATGAAAAAGCAGAATCGTCTTAAGTATCTGGTATCGGAGGTTTTTGTAAAACTGCTGCTCTTCTGTTGTCTGCGTACCATAAAGAAACTCAAGATCATGCAGCATATCTTTTACAGCCTTTGCCGCGGTGGCAAGATAGGTTACTGCTTTGATAATTTTTTGTATTCGTTCTTGATATTTTTTATCTGTGTTTTTTGCAGAAAGTATCATTGCAAAATCAAAGATCTCTCCCTCGAGCAATCGGATATCCTCATAAAGTTTGTCATATCGGATATCAACACGCTCTTTATATTGATCCAAAAGCTTCTCTATTCCCGTCTGTCCATCCAGCGCTTTTGCCGGCGGGATACCGATGGCCAAAAGGGAAAAATCTTCGATCTTTTGCGTCAGGTAATCCACTTCTTTTTCGAGTGCCACGATTGCCACATCGGTCAGGTCTACCGATACATTGTGGATGTAGTGCGTTACATAATGTTTTTCTTTTTTGAAAAAATACGTCAATCCTTTTGCAAGAGAAGCAATAAACGGATACCACAGGAAAATTCCCAGGAGATTAAATAAAGTATGAAACAGCGCGATCTTTACAACCGGATCTTCTGAAACGCCGACAAGATCAATGATCCGAACAAGCGGCCAAAGCAATACGAGTGCAACTACTCCTGTTGAAAGATTGAAAAAAAGATGGGCCATGGCTGTGCGTTTTTTATCGGGTGCCCCTCCGATGGAGCCCAGTATTACTGTTACCGTCGTCCCGATATTGGATCCGATCACAAATGCTGCTGCCATCTCAAAGCTCACCATATGTGCAAAAAGCATACTTTGAATAATCACAATAGAAGCTGAGCTTGACTGGATGATCGCTGTAAGCACAAGCCCTGCGATAGAAAAAAGATACGGATTTAGATCGGCATACTTTGCCGCATCAAAAGCCCCGGAAAAAATCGAGGCACTTTCTTTCATCCCCTCCAGGCCTAAAAAAATAAGCCCAAAACCCACAATGATGCCAAATATATTTCTCCAACGGTGCGACTCTTCAGCCATCACCCCTCCAATGCCCCCAATGCCGATCATGCTGTAGGCAAGCAGTTTTACATCAAGCTTAAAGCCCACAAGAGCGATCACCCAAGAGGTGGCCGTTGTGCCGACATTGGAGCCAAAAATGATTGCAATGGCATTTTCCAAGGAGATCATCCCTGCCCCGATCAAAGAAAGTACCATCAGCGATACCACCGAGGAGCTTTGGAGAAGCGAGGTAGCGCCAACCCCTAGCGCCAATGAACGCAAATGTGTCTGCGTGGCACGCTTTACCCAAACCCCGAAGGAACGCCCGGCACTCTCTTTGATGCGCGTCTCAAGATAGAACATTCCAAAAAGCAACAGCCCGACAGAAGCAAAAAGATGAATCCAAAGCGTATAGTCTAGCATCAATCTTCTTTATTGATTATTTCAGATTTTTCTTTTATTCGGCGCACATGCACATCAAGCTGAGGGAAAGGAATTTCAATATGGTTTTCATACAGCGTATTGTAGAGCAAAACCAAAAAACAATCCATGGTGCCTGAGGGTTTAGCTGCGTTATCGCCATGCACCCAAACCCAAAGTTCAAAATCAACACTGCTGCCGCTCATCGCTTTCATGACGACTTGGGGCTGTTTTTCTTTATCGTAGCGAATATATTCAATCTCGCTTTTTTCCAAAGCGTTCAAAATGACGGTTTTGACTTTTTCGATATCACTGCCGTAAGCAATACCGAAAGGCACATGCATGCGTCTTATATCATCACTCAATGTCCAGTTGATCACTTGTTCTTGAATGAAAGTTTGATTGGGGACGATAACATCTATATTGTCATTGGTTCGGATAATGATCGAACGCATACGAATATCCGAAACCCTTCCGCGCAACGTATCGCTGATCTGTAAAAAATCGCCGATTTTAATACTTTTCTCGAAAAAAAGAATGATGCCTGAAATAAAATTTGCAATAATATTTTGCAGGCCAAAACCGATACCTACCGAAAGCGCCCCTGCGATCACCGTGAAAGAGCTCAAATCAAGCCCTATCGTCTTCAGCATCACGAAAAATGAAACAATGATAATAAAATAGGAGCCGATATTGCTCAAAATCACTTGACTTGAAAGCGAAAGATTTTTAACTTTTTGGCCGATCCTTTTAATATAGCGTCGGTACAAAGAGGCAAGAAACAGGCCGAAAACAAAGATAAACAACGCCAACAACAGATCCAAAGTACTGATTTGCTTTTTGTTCACACTAAAAAGCGGATAGTGAAGTTTTTCCAGAATATCTTTTCCAAGAAGGGCAAACCCCTCTTTTGTTTGGGTTGCAAGAACTTTTGTGGCCCCTATTCTTTCAGAAATCAGTTTATCCATCGCATCAAGCATATTTGCATAAGAACGCTGTTTGCCCGGCGTCATAGAGGCTATATAATTTTTAACCTCTTCTTTGACAACAAACACATTTTGGTCTTTTTCTTTTAAGGCAGCAAAAAAATAGTTTAAACTTTTGCGAATAAACATTTCTGCTATAGCATTGATCTCTTCTGAAACTTTTTTGATCTTTTTTTCAAACCGGTCAATGCCTTTTGTGTCCCCAAGAAGGCCAAATCTCTCTTTCTCAATCTCGAGTCCTTCACGCTCTAGATATAAATCTTTAAGCTTCTTGTTTTTCTCTTCCGTACTATCTTTGGTGCTTTTCGCATCAAAGGCAATACGCTCAATTGTTTGCAAAAGCACATTTAAATTTTTCTCTTGCGCTTCTCTCAGTTTTTCTTGACGTTCTTGCAGTTTTTCTTGGGATTTTACATAAAAAGCATATTGAAGCTGCACCACCGATGGCAATGTATTGTTATTCTCTATGCTTTCGTTTTCATCGCTGGCAAAAATCTGATTTTTGAGATAAGATATTTTTTCTTCTTTTTGTTTTAACTCATTTTTGATACTTTTTCTCTCTGCAAAATTTTCCACATACACATAAAAAGCCTGGAGGTATTCTTGAGAATTTTTAATGTTGCCGGATGCCAAAAGCGCAACAGAATTCTTTTCGCTTTTACCGGTCAACTCTATAAGCCTTGCCAAAAGAGATTTTTGAAGCTGGATAGTTGCATTGTCTTCATCTTTGACTTTTTCCAGCGTAGAAAGATATACGGGATAAATTTTCGTACTGTTCTCGTCAAGAAGTTTTGTCTCAAGAGGTACGCCATAGAGTAAAAAAGAAAAAATAATTAAAAAAAAGAATGATTTCACTATCGAAACTCCTTGTCAAAATAGATTGCATGAGTGCCTACCCAATTCCGCTACGCGAAATTAGGCACCAATCTTGTCTCTTGCACTTCGTTTGCGAGGAGGGGTGTCTTTGGGAGTAATATTTTTTTGAATGTAGTCCATAATCTTTCCTGCAATATCGATGCCGGTAGCTTTTTCAATACCCTCCAGGCCTGGCGAAGAGTTGATCTCCATCACCAGCGGGCCGCGCTTGGAGGGAATCATATCAACCCCGCATACCCCTAAGCCCATCGCTTTGGCAGCGGCTATGGCTGTAGCTTTCTCTTTTCGGGAGAGTTTATATAGGGTTGCACTGCCCCCTTGGTGCAGGTTAGAGCGAAAATCCCCTTCTGCTCCCTGCCGTTTCATGGCGCCCACCACTTCACCGTTGATAACAATCACACGAATATCTGCACCCCCGGCCTCTTCGATAAATTCTTGCACCAAAAGGTTAACGCTCATGCCATTAAAGGCATCCAGTACAGATTTTGCGGCCTTCTTTGTTTCTGCAAGCACCACACCAACTCCCTGCGTCCCCTCCAGTATCTTGAGTACCAAAGGCGTGCCCCCGATCAGCTTGATGACATCATTGGCGTTTGATTTATTGGAGGCAAAAACGGTTTTAGGCATATCAATGCCCCGATTAGAAAGTATCTGAAGGCTTCGAAGTTTATCTCTGGAGCGTTTGATGGCAAGGGAACCTGCAACGCTGAAGACACCCATCATTTCAAAATGGCGCACAATCGCAGTGCCAAAAAAGGTACGGCTTGCCCCGATGCGGGGGATAATGGCATCTGGAGCCTCCAGCTCTTCTCCATGATAAATGATTTTAAGTTCATTTTTCATAATCTCCATCGTACATTCCATATAATCAATCACTCTTACATCCCATCCCCTTTTTTTGGCAGCCGCCACTAAACTTTGGGTTGAATAGAGCGATTCATTTCTCGACAATATATAAATTTTCATTCATTTAATCCTTTTTGGGAAATTGGTATTTAACAGACACATCTACAAGATAGCCTTTTGCAAGGAATTTACGTCCGATGAGCATAGGATATTTCATTTCTTTTCGATCAGTAAGCGACACCGAAGTCAAATAGGTTTTTCCGCCTAATGCAACATGGGTTTTGATAAAAACCCTTTCTTGCACTTTTCCATTGGAACTTTTGACTCTTTTGACCCTAAATATGGGCATTACAATCTCTTTTTCGCTGTAGTCAGGATGAAAATTATCAAGCAATCTAAAATGAACTGTTCCATTTTCTTGATCTATTCTGATTTCATTGCAGTGGATCGAACAGGAATCTGCCCCTGTATCTATTTTTGCATTAATATCAAAAAAACCAAAATCAGGCAATGAAGCATGTTCAATATTGCCCACAATAACCATCTCCATCTTAAAAGTCCTTATTCTGTAAAATATATTATTATTGTACACAATTATTCACAAAATTAGATAACAAACTCCGAAGGTGCGATGGAACAACCTAATATAAACCATATTAGGCAAAAAAGCTTTATGCCTTTTTTATTTTGTCTATTTTGTTTCAATATACAGAGACTCAAGCAGTTTAAGCATTTTCGCAACCGCTTCTGCACGAACAGTTTCTTTGGGAGTATGATAGCCCGTTGTGGGCAGCTGCAAAGTAGTTCCTTGAATTTTTCCGCCGCTGGCAAAAGCTATTCTTCCCATTTCCGTGCTTCCAAGAGAAGAGAGTTTTCCGCCTTCTGCAAGAAGTTTTTTGTTTTGCTCTTCAAGGTAATGATCTTTAAAGCTGTAAGCGATTTCCATCTGCATGCAGCGCTCTTCGATCTCCTTGGCCAGCGGAGAAACAAAAATGGCATTTGCATCACGAGTACGCAGCACAACATCTTGTCTATCGGCATCTTCCCTGGTCGGATAAGGACTGGTATCAAGTACAAGCAGCTTCTCGGTAGAGATATCAAAACGACGAAACCATTCCAACAAAAAACGCCAACTCTTTCCGGACTCTTCCTGTGCCGTAAAGAAGGCTGTACCCTGATATCCTGCGCGATAAAGATAGATGATCACTGCAGCACTAATCACATTATCCAACTGGGCAGAAATCAATCCTTTATTATAAATCAAACCGTCAACATAAGCCACAGGCGTGCCCGGTAAAAGATACTCAAGCCCTTTTACCTCAAAGATCAGATTGTTGCGGCGCTCGCAAATATAGGCATTTTCAATCGTTCCAAGCCCCATATAACTCCCGGACCAAGGTTCATATGCCTGCACCGACTGGCTTGCGAATCGTTCAAGAATCGCCATATAGGTCTGCTCAGAGACCGAATCCCCTGTAAGATCGGCACGGTTTTGTGTCATGAAGGCCGCATATTGAAATTCATTGGGGCCGGTGCAAATCAAACCATGCCGATCAATATGCGCAGAGAGCATTCCACACTCTGGCTCATTTCCTTGAGCCACCAAAAGTCCTTCATAGAGTGTTGTTTTTATCCCCAACTCATCAAGTTCCCTCTTAAGACAAAGAAAAAAAGAGTGTTCGGCTCCTACCACCGAGGGCTTTCGCACAAGATACTTTAAAATATCAAGGAAGCCTTTAAAGGGCGTGAAGGTTCTATACATACCATTCCTTTTTAGCACCCCATAGCCAAACCAAGAATCTTCCCCTTCAATGATTTGTTTTTGGTGCTTTTTGCATACCAAAATGAGAAAGAATTATACTTCTTTTTCAATTAAAGTCGGAGCATCTCTCTTTTTCATGAGCTCTTTGCCCGATCAAACACAATATGAAAACTTTTTATCATTTTTACTTACTTTGTGTTACAATGCGAAGGAATTCCTGCCATGAGATACTAGTTTAAAGTAGTGTTTCGATAAGGAGGAGAGGCGTCAAGCTTTGTTTGATACCAAAAAGAAATTATTAAAGTAAGTATAGATGAAAAATTTAATTATAGTAGAATCACCTGCCAAAGCACGCACCATTACCAACTTTTTAAGCAAAGAGTATAAAGTTATTGCCTCCAAAGGACATATACGCGATTTGCCCAAAACTACTTTTGGTATCGAAATTGATGAGAAAACAGGCGACCTTGTACCCAAGTATGCCATCCCGAGAGATGCAAACGCCACAGTAAAAGAACTAAAAAAATTGGCCAAAGAAGCTGAAACGGTTTTTATCGCAACCGACGAGGACCGCGAAGGTGAAGCAATTGGATATCATATTGCCAAAGCTATAGGGAAAGATCCCCAAACACTCCCGCGCATTGTCTTTCATGAGATCACCAAAAGCGCTATTATGCATGCGCTGGAAACACCCCGCAAAGTCAATATGGATAGTGTAGATGCACAGCAAACCAGAAGATTGCTCGATCGTATCGTAGGATACAAACTCTCCCCTCTCCTCGCAAACAAGATACAAAAAGGATTAAGCGCAGGAAGGGTACAAAGCTCCACCCTTAAACTGGTGGTTGACAGAGAAAGAGAAATCAAAGCCTTTCAGCCTGAAGAGTACTGGACCATTGATGCGAAATTTCAAAAAGAGATCGATGCATCGATCTTCGAATACAATGGGTTAAAAATAGAAAAACTTACAATCAAAAACGAAGCCGATGCCAAGGAGATCGTTTCTGCAGCGAAAAATGAATCTTTTTGCGTTTTGGCAATAGAAAAAACAAAAAGAAATACCAAAACGCCCCCTCCATTTATGACCTCCACATTGCAGCAGAGCGCTTCAACCCAGCTGGGGTTTTCTCCCAAAAAAACAATGATGGTGGCACAAAAACTTTACGAAGGGGTCAAGACAGATAAAGGCGTTATGGGAGTCATTACCTATATGAGAACGGACAGCCTTAATCTGGCCAAAGAGGCGGTAGATGCAGCCAGGGAACATATCAAAACAAATTATGGAGATGCCTATTTGCCCAGCAAAACCAAAAACTATGTTACCAAGTCCAAGGGGGCGCAGGAAGCACACGAAGCAATCCGTCCTACTATGGTCGAATTTGACCCTCGCATCGCTTCAAGCTTCCTTGCACCGGACGAATTAAAACTCTACCGCCTTATCTACAATCGTTTTCTTGCTTGCCAAATGACAGAAGCACAACTTGAATCCCAAAGCATTCTTTTTAAAGGAGACACATGTACTTTCAAAGCCAGCGGGAAAAAACTGCTTTTCGATGGATTTTATAAAGTCAC
>JAUPLS010000084.1 GCA_030836805.1 Campylobacterota bacterium
AGAAAAACGGCTTTTTGCCAGTTTTACCCCACGTTCAAAATCGATCCAGCCGTTTATCTGGGCCAGCTCCCAGTGTTCTTTGGGAGTAAAGGCGAACTTTTTTGGCTCCAGCACTTTGCGAAGCTCTATATTTTCCTCTTCGTCTGCTCCTTCAGGAACGGAATCATCGGGAAAATTGGGGATACCAAGCGCCACGGCATAAAGAGCTTCTTCGGCTTCTCTGGCTTTTTCCTGAAGCGGTACCATCGCTTCTTTGTTGACGTCTACTTTCCTTTTAAGCTCTGAGATATCTTTGCCTTCGCGCATATACTGGCCAAAAAGCTTGGACATACTGTTTTGTTCCGCTTTAGCTGCTTCCAGTGCGGCATTGGCTTCCTTGAGCGCGCCAAAAAGTGTTTGCAGATTTTCAAGTACCCTGCTGTCTACGCCCTTTTTTTTGAGCTTGCCGGCAGCTTCGTCAAAATTATTTTGGAGATATTTAAGATCGATCATGA
This sequence comes from Campylobacterota bacterium, assembly GCA_030836805.1. Lineage (GTDB taxonomy): Bacteria > Campylobacterota > Campylobacteria > Campylobacterales > Sulfurovaceae > Sulfurovum. Next base: position 495 of record JAUPLS010000084.1, read on the forward strand.
TAAGCATCCGTGTATGTATAAAATATGATGAGATTATAGTGGAAAATAAAGAAGAAACGGATTAAAAGATAGTCCAAAAGAGTCAAGCTCTTTTGGACTTAAAGCAAGAAAATTTAAAATTTCCAGCTAGTATTCTAGATAAATATGGGAATTGCTTTTGCTCCAGCTGATTTCACACTCCGTTACCGCGGGATCGGTTGCTTTGGTATAGATCTGTACGGTGATTTGACCGTTGACGTCTGTATGCAGATCATTGGCTGCGGAGAGATTGAGATCACATTGAGACGAACTACTTACGATTCCCTCCGGCACGATCTCTACATCCACCAAATACTCTTGAAAATCACTTATCCCCAGCATGAGTGTAACATTGTGGTCGTTACCGTCATTGTCTACTTTTTCGACTGTTGAACTATAATCGCTCCAACGCAAACCGGCCACCTTGGCTACGCCAGTCCGGTTGGTATCATACGCATGTGCCGCGATCGTTACCGTATGCCCCGCAAGCGCAGGATCAAAAGCGATATCAAACTGGACGTTGCCGTTGGCATCCGTGACATAACTTCCCGTTTTGCTTGTGATAGATGCCAAAGCTATATAGCCTAGCAGACTTCTGGTTTCATTTCCGATCACATAACTTAAGCTATCAGCCGTTGCGCCAAAATAGTCTTCGCTTAAAGTCAAACTTTGCTGCGCAACATCTTCAATGCTCCAGTTGCCCAGATAGCTTTGCGCATATCTGGCAGCGTTTGGAACAACGATCAACCTATCTTCGGCAGTAATATTTGCTACATCAAAATTTTTAGTGCTGTCTTCAAAGGTTACTGGCGTGCCTGCTGTGATTTGACCGGTTGGCGAAGAATCGGTCTCAACCAACTTAACCCCATTGATCAAAGAAGGAGACAATACAACGCCTTCCCTTGCAGGGTTGGCATACTTATCCACCGCATGGATCGTATAGGTATTGATAAATGCTCCAACCTCATTCTCTGAAGAGCCGACATAAAACAAGGATATCGCTGTTACCGGCCCTGAAAGTACAGTTACCGGAATCAGCTTTGTCAATACGACATCATGATCTCCGTTATTGACCGAAGCGCTGATCGCTATCACGGCAACACCGGAAAGCGTTTTGGTCTCAACAGCGATCGCTTTTGTCCCCAGCTCTTCATAAGTATACGTTGCGCTGCCGCCTGCAAACGTCAGCATATTGGTAAATTGGCTGGTGAGGTTCACTTCATACACGTTGTCATTTGCAATAACATTACTTGGATTGCCCACCTCTACGATTTTCACGGTAATCTGGTCTGTATCATCCACGGCCAACGAAGCCGGCGTGTCAACCACGATTTCATAATTGGTTCCCTGTGTTTCAGGGGTGCCAAACTTAATATTCAGCTCTTTGTGAATATTCTCTGATGTTTCTGTAACGGTAATATTTCTTTCTGTCAAGCCGGAAATAGAACCAGGAGCAGTATACAGCACTACCGCTTTTCCGCTCGCATCCGTTGTAACACTTGTTTTGTCAAACTTTCCATAATCCGTATTGTCAAAGAAAGGCTGCTCAAGCTCAACTTCCGTACTTACGCCCATATTTTCTGCATTGACGGTTACAATAGTAATCTCCTGAGTCTGTCCAGCCTCCGTAACGGTAAACGACTCTGGCACCACATACATTTTAGAAACACCGGACACTGTTTGTTTATCAAAAATAACCTTGGTTTCGCCGCGAACCGTATGATCGTTTTTGTAATAGAATGTAATGTTTGCATCATTCACGCTTGGCATAGACTCAGGAGAGGTATAGCTAAATTTAGCAAATCCATCCGATCCTACCACTGCCTCATACTGTGCCAAAGTCCCATACACAGGCATCATAAATTCTGCGATCACAGATTCACCGACTGCCGGCTGCACAGGCTGTCCGCTCTCTTGCTTGGTAAGCGCGACTTTGATCTGTTGTAGTTGCAGCGTGTCCGTAACGGTGATGTTTTGATCCGGCACTATTGTATAAGTTATATCCGCCGAACCGTTTTTATTGAAAATCAATTCAATCTCTTGCGTAGCCACCTCGCTATCATTTTCATCCATCAAAACAGCCGTCAATACCACCGATGTGCCATCTGCAGGCAAAACACCAGGCGATACATAATCAAATCTGGCTATGCCGATAGCGTCTGTTGTGACGGTATAGGTAGTGGTTGTCTTTATGGTGCCGTACTGAGAATTAAATGGTTTTAGCTTTACTGTTTCTCCGGGCGCAACATAGCCATCTTTGACTACCTGCATACTAATCGTATAATCTGTATTTGATTCTCCGATAGTAAGCGGTGTTGTCGCATTGATTATGTCATAGCCGCTTGTTGGTATATCCTCAGAAGAGGTGGAACTAAAAGTTACTTCTTCGGTTTTGCTTTGTCCGTCTTTGGTAACTTTTTGTGTCGCCGTCAACGTAAAGCCTGTCGGTGTACAGTTTTGATCAAATGCACCCGTCACCAAAAGCGCTTCTTGTGTATTAAGCCCCCCGTCCAATACCAAAGTAGCAGGATCAAATCCAACCGTCTGTACCGTACAGCCTGTCACGCTCAGTTGAAAATCACTCAGTTCAACCTGATAGCTGCTGTCTAGCAGTTTTGTAAATGTTAGAGGCAAAGAGAAATCTGTCCCGTTCGATCCTAGTGCTATCTGGCTTGACTCCATCTCTACGGCAACAGTAGTGCTTTGGACAGCCTCATTTGTTTTGCTGTTGCTTCCGCATCCGCTTAGCACAAAAATCAAAAAGAGAGCAAGTGAAACCAAAATGTTTTTTTTCATCTGTTCTCCTTTTTAATATAAGTAGTTAATGCCCAACACAACACTTCCTATATGGTCCGTCTGGGCCGCATCTGTCAGTGAGTATCTATATCCCAAATCTACATCGATGCTCTCCATCACATTAAATGTCACGCCGACTTGGCCGCCATATAAAAATCCGTTTTCATCAATCCCTGTGGATTCGTAATTCATATAACCGACGTTTAAACCGATGTAGGGGTTAAACATTTGACTGCCTTGTGCCGCTTCAAGAAAATAATAATCTAAAGTAAGCATCCCTTTTTCATAATTTTGATCATCATCACTGCTGTCAAAATAATCATAGATCAATGTCGTCCTCCATGCTTCGTTTTGCACACCAAGACGAAAACCGAGCTCTACATCCGTCCCTTCGTGATCAAGCTCTCCAAAGAATCCCCCCGTATCTGCCTGCACTGTTGCCGCACCGACTTCCAAACCTAAAAACTTGTCGCCTGTCGAAATCTCTCTTGCATTGAGCGTCGCTCCCAACACCATACACAAAAACGCTATCGTTACCTTTTTTACCATAACAAAACTCCTTGTACTTGTTTTATATTATGCATTCAAATAAACGCGTATTGCATAAGAATATCATATTTTTATATTTTTTAAGATTAAATTGTTTAAAAAATATGGGTAAACTATAAATTAAATTCGAGTGGCTATTGGCCCATAGGGTCATTATTGCAGGAGCAACAAAAAACAGCGAGAAAAAACCCTGATCCCCGTCACCACGACAGGCATGAATATTTTTTTGCAGTTTAAATTATTATTTGCCATAAAGCCTTGCAATGCTATACTTTATAAGAATATAGATAATTAGGAAAAAGATGAGACAAAAACTAAAAAATAATTCCGGAAAAATTTTTACAATCATTTTTACAATTTTTGCTCTTTTTCTAGTATACAATTTATATTATGCGCCAGGCGATGGGATTGATGATAAATTTATCTACCTGCTTAAAGCTTATGGATATATAATACTCTTTGCATGGAGTATTTTAGAGGGCGAGGCTGGCCTTATAATGGCCGGGCTTTTATCGCATACTGGGAATATGAATTTGTATCTAGCAATATTTGTTGCAGGGCTTGGCGGCTTTGTCGGCGATCAGATCTATTTTTATATTGGAAGATTCAATAAAAAATATGTTCACAGGAAGTTCAAAAGCCAAAGAAGAAAATTTGCACTGGCACATATTTTGTTAAAAAAATACGGATGGCCAATCATTTTTGCGCAAAGATATATGTACGGCATGAGGACTGTGATACCTATTTCTATCGGCCTTACGCGTTATGATGCCAAGACTTTTGCCTTCATAAACCTCATAAGTGCATGGTGCTGGGCCGCCATCACTATTCTTCCGGCCTGGTATTTTGGCGAACAAATACTTCAAGTGATAATCTGGGCAAAAGAGCATTGGTATTTAACTTTATCATTTGTGGTAATAATCGGTGGCGGAATATTTTACTATTTTCATCAAGTAACAAAAAAGTCAAATAAATAGTTTCTACTGTCTCACGCAGTAAATATATGCACATTGGTAAGTTTGTTGATATTTTGAATCAAAAAAGTGGTAGCAAGAGGGGAACTCGAATCCCCGACCTCCGGCTTATGAGACCAGCGCTCTAACCAGCTGAGCTACCTTGCCACTAATGAAGAGCCGAAATTTTATCAAAACTAGCCTTTAATGTCAATACTATTTCACATCTTTTCTCTATAAATTAAAATATAATTTTTTTGGATTAAAATACTTTAGTCAATCTGGCTAAAGTATTTTAAATAATTTTAAAAAAGGTGTTGACATTTTCTTTAAAAATCATTAAAATACATTTCGTAAAATTACTATAAAGGAGATACTTATGAACTTTAAACCATTAGGTAAACGTGTTCTTATCAGAAGAGAAGAGGAACAGAAAACAACAGCATCGGGTATCATTCTCCCAGATAATGCGAAAGAGAAACCTTTACAAGGAACAGTTATTGCTGTAGCCGACAAGGCTGCTGAAGAAGGAATCAAAGAGGGCGACAAAGTTGTTTTTGGTAAATTCAAAGGTACAGAGATCACGATGGATGGCCAAGAACTGTTGGTTTTAGAAAGTGACGATATCTTAGGAATCCTAAACTAAAAAACATTTAAGGCAATATTAAAAGGAGCAAAAATGGCAAAAGAGATATTTTTTTCAGACAAAGCACGCAATGGATTGTATGAAGGTGTGCGCAAACTTGCGGATGCAGTGAAAGTGACTATGGGGCCAAGAGGCCGAAATGTACTGATACAAAAAAGTTATGGTGCGCCGCATATTACAAAAGATGGAGTAAGTGTCGCCAGAGAGATAGAGCTTTCCGATACACTTGAAAATATGGGAGCACAACTTGTTAAAGAAGTAGCAAGCAAAACTGCGGATGAAGCGGGAGACGGTACAACAACTGCGACGATATTGGCGCACTCTATCTTCAAAGAAGGATTAAGAAATATTACCGCAGGGGCAAATCCTATCGAAGTAAAAAGAGGTATGGACAAAGCAAGTGCTGCCATTATTGAAGAACTTAAAAAAATTTCAAAAGAAGTTAAAGACAAAAAAGAGATCGCACAGGTAGCAACTATCTCTGCAAACTCAGACAAAACCATCGGGAATCTTATCGCTGAGGCAATGGATAAAGTGGGTAAAGATGGTGTCATCACCGTAGAAGAAGCAAAAGGAATCAATGACGATCTTGAAGTGGTTGAGGGGATGCAGTTTGACAGAGGATATCTCTCTCCATATTTTGTGACCAATTCTGACAAGATGACCTGTGAGATGGAAAACCCGCTTCTTTTGATCACAGATACAAAAGTTACTTCACTCAAAGATCTTATTCCCGTGCTTGAAAAAATCCAGCAAACAGGAAGACCGCTTCTTATTATTGCAGATGACCTGGAAGGTGAAGCGCTTGCAACATTGGTGCTTAATAGACTCAAAGGCGTACTCAATATTGCTGCAGTCAAAGCGCCTGGATTTGGAGACAGAAAAAAAGAAATGCTCAAAGATATCGCCGTACTCACAGGTGGCACACTTATCACAGAAGAGTTGGGGCTCTCTCTTGACAAGGCAACGTTAGCAGAGTTGGGCCACTGCGGAAGAGTAGTGATAGACAAAGACAACACTGTGATAGTAGACGGAAAAGGCGACAAAGAGGCCGTTCAGGCAAGAGTCAATACGATTAAAATACAAATCGGGAATACGACCAGCGAGTATGATAAAGAAAAACTGCAAGAAAGACTTGCGAAACTTTCAGGCGGTGTAGCCGTTATTAAAGTAGGTGCCGCTACCGAAACTGAAATGAAAGAGAAAAAAGACAGAGTGGATGATGCACTTTCTGCAACCAAAGCAGCCGTTGAAGAAGGTATCGTTATCGGCGGCGGTGCTGCCCTTATCAAAGCGAGTCAAGCCGTTAAATTCTCTCTTGAGGGGGATGAAAAAGTAGGTGCTGAAATCATTTTTAGAGCAGTATCTGCTCCCATGAAACAGAT
>JAUPLS010000009.1 GCA_030836805.1 Campylobacterota bacterium
GCTTTTAAATGTTAACAAAACAACAAGACTCTACAAAATACTTGATGATGGTGTGGTAGAGAATGATTATCTCTTTTTGTTTGCCAACACGGACAGTAAAAAGCATACCTATACGTTTGAAATCGTAGGAAATGACAAAATAGAGATCGAAAGGCCAAAAGAGGCTTTTGAATTGGCTGCCGGACAAAAAAGAAAGAAAGTGGTGGTCCTTAAGACATCCCATATGCTTGCCAATGATATGAGAAAAGATGTTCCTGTCCCTGTGAAGATAAAAGCATATGCAGTGGACGATAAAGAAAATATTGTGGTTGAAAGAGAAACGGTTTTTGTCTACCCTCGCGCAGACCTCATTAAAAAATAAGGAGTAAATATGACAAAAGTATTAGTGCTAGGCGGCGGATTTGCAGGTATTGAAGCAGCGATCTATTTGCGCAAAAATGATTTAGATGTAACATTGGTGAGCGACAGGGATTATTTTTATATCTATCCTATATCGATCTGGATTCCTACAGGGGGAGCAACAAGGGAGGAGGTCAGTATTCCTTTGGACAAATTGGCAATGGCTCACGGGTTTACTCTTATTGTTGATCCCGTAACTCAGTTTGAGGCGCAGGCAAAGAGAGCGGTGTTGCAAAGCGGACGCATTTTGGAAGGCTATGATTATATTGTGGTTGCTCTGGGACAAGATAAGATACAGCATCCAGGCATGGAAAACACACTTTCCATTTGCGGGAAGCCTGAAGAAGCTACGATGCTTCACGAGCGCCTAAATGCTTTGATGCAAAAAGAGCAAGGAAAAATTGCTATTGGTTTTGGGGGCAATCCAAAAGATACTTCTGCGGTACGAGGAGGCCCTGCTTTTGAGGTGCTTTTCAATATGGATACCTTGCTCAAGAAAAGAGGGCTGAGAGAACATTTTACACTTACATTCTTTGCGCCCATGGAAAAACCTGGCGCAAAAATGGGTGAAAAAGCTTTAGTAATGATGGATAAGATGTTTAAAATGTACAATATCCAGACAAAAATAGGTTCAAAAATTACGCATTTTGATGCTGACGGCATTTCTTTTGAGGATGGCGTGAAACTGGACTCCGATTTGACGATGTTTATCTCTGCCGGGACAGGCCATGGAATACTGGCATCTTCTGGAATGCCTCTTAGTGATACCGGATTTGTCGTGACGAATGAATATAATGAAGTGGAAGGATTTGATGGTATTTATGCCATTGGGGATTCGGCCTTGCTTATGGGTCCCGATTGGAGAGCAAAACAGGGGCATGTGGCCGAGGTAATGGCACGAAATACAGCCTACAATATCTTCCAGCGTACCCAAAATATTGATTCAAGATTGAGCTATATGGACCATCTCAACATATTGTGTGTCATGGATACGGGTAATGGCGCAGCTTTTGTCTACAGGGATGATAGGGGCGGCAAAATGATACCGTTGCCTTGGATTGGGCATTGGATGAAAAAAGGTTGGGGATGGTATTGCAAAAATTCCAAACTTGGAAAAATCCCACGAATTCCTGGAATGTGAGTTTCGCAACAGCTCAGTTTGTTTGAAGTTGTGGATTTGAAACGTACTTCCGATTTCAAATTATTTTAATAAATTATAATTATTATAAGCATAGTAATGATAAAATATTTTAAAAAAAGAGATGGGATCAATGAAGTATATAACTGTTATGGAAAAATATCCGGTTTTCACCTTTACGGTGAACAAGAATGAAACGCGCTATAAGAATGTGGATGAAATTTTAGCTTATTTAAAGGAACAAATCGAGGCCCACCCTATAGCAACCTATATAGGAGAATTTGATCACTATGCACACACCAAAAGCTTAGAAGCAGGACAAATTGCTGATGATATAAAAGCAGCTAAAAATATTATTTGTTGTTTTGGCAAAGTGTTGTCAAAAGCTGAAGTCTTGGCAATCAGACCAAGAACTATCGGAGTAGCTGAAGTAGATGATACTTTTGTCGTAAGCTTTTTGGAAGCTCCCAATTCAGAGGCCAATGCTGCAATGGAAGCTTGGGTGAAGGGTATTGCGGGATAGTCATGCAACGCAAACGATATTTTTTTTATGTAGCCTTGGCGATGGTTCTTCTTGGGTGCAAAGAAAAGTATCCTGTTTATTCTTCTTTTTGTGAAGAGAGTGGTTCTTCTGCCCTTCCATGTCTTCATTATGCTGTTTATAATCCAAAAGACAAGGCAGCCATCGAACAAGCATTTGGCATGAAAGATACACCTGAGTGCGAGTATCGCGTAGAGTTGACAAAATACCATGTGAGCAATTGCAATAATCCTGTAGTTAAAAGCATAGGAAGTGATTTTGATGGATATGTACGACTAGAGATAAAAAAAGGTTTTAAGTGTTACTATAAGGTGCAAAGTGATTATAAAAATGACGCTGAAGCGGCATTTGAGCGGGTGCTGAAGCAAAGCAAAAAAGAGGTAAAATTAAAAAAAGATTGAGAGAAATCATTTAATTAAGAGTTATTTTATCCTATTTGAGTCATAATGTTTTTACAAAATAATTAAAAAGGAAAAAAAGATGGCAACAGTAACATTTAAAAACGATATCGTATGCAACTTGGCGGGAACAGAAATTAATGTAGGCGACAAGGCACCGGAAGTTACAGTGGTAAACTGTAATCCAATGCTTCAAAATGAGAAGGTTGGGGGAGAAGGAAAAGTGCAATTGGTTGTAGCAGTGCCATCGCTTGATACAGGCGTGTGTGATGCCGAAACAAGAAGGTTTAACACTGAAGCAGCAAGCCTAGAGGGTGTAGAAGTAATCACTGTATCCATGGACCTTCCGTTCGCAGCAGCTAGATGGTGTGGAGCGGCTGGAATTGAAAACATTAAGGTGTGTTCAGACTTTAGAAATAAAGATTTTGCAAATGCTTATGGTGTACTTTTGGCAGATGGCCCTTTGGCAGGCATAATGGCTAGAACCATTTTTGTTATCGGAAAAGATGGAAAGGTGGTTTATAAGCAGCTTGTGCCTGAAATTACTTCTGAGCCTAACTATGAAGAGGCGCTCCAAGCCGCAAAAGAAATTGCTGCAAAGTAATTTCTTTCTTTTTATGCAGGCAAACCTCTTTTTGGTAAGAGGTTTGTTCTTCTCCTCCGTATTTCTTTATTCTTTTAAAAAATGATTTGCCCCAAAAACATGTTAAAATAAATATATCAAAAAGCACTCTTCTGTAGGATAGGGTATGAAATATACGCAAAAACAAATTGATAAATATAACCGACAAAAGTATATCGCCGAACTTGAAAAAATTGCTAAAAATCTTTTTCGGATGTTTCGAGATCCCCATACGGATGCACAGAATATAGCAACCAAACTCGATCAGCTGAAAAAAAAATTGGATGAAAAAACAGAGGTACAGCTTGATTCTGAGTATCATCGACAGCTTAAAATATATATACAAAAAGTTTATGAACAAATTTGTATATCAGAAGAGTTTGACGATATACGGCTTGGTGAGATAAGAGAGGCTCATATGACCCAGCTTAATCGATTGCAAAAATTAAAAAATGGGGTTTCTTATAAAAAAGATAAACACAAAGCAGAGCGCCACAATCAAGATTGGGGTTAAATAAAAAGAGTCAAATGATTTTTTGCCAAAAGCCATTTGGCTGCATTGCCGTTGAGGGTGGAAGCATGACCAAATTTCATGGGAATTTTTTGGTGGCACAATAATATAAGATTAAAGAGTGGAGAAAATGAAATTTCTTTTGAAGCTAACGGTTGTTCTGCTTGTGTTGTTAATGAGTGGGTGTGCTAACAAACCTGTTGTATATGGAAAAGTAGATAAAACGCCTTATGAGACAAAAGAGTGTCACAAGTCACTGGCTTTAGGCTTAGAAATTATAAAAGAAAAGAAGATAGATAAAATTGTCGTGCATAAATCAAAAAGAAAGCTTTATGCATATAAAAATGGTAAAGCAATATATGAATTTCGTATCTCTTTGGGAAAAAATGGAGACAAGGGACATAAAGTAAAAAAAGGGGATCTTCGAACGCCTGAAGGAAGCTATACGGTTGTAAGGAAAAAGTGCGATTCAAGACTTTATAGATCACTGATGATTTCTTACCCAAACAAGCACGATGAGGCGATGGCCAAGGAGCATGGTTTAAGTCCGGGCGGCTATATCACTATTCATGGCCAGCCAAAATGGAATGCAGATGGACACGGAGATAGCTATACCCTTGCATACGATTGGACTGAAGGGTGTATAGCCCTAAGCAATAGTGCGATAGATGTTCTGTGGTATGCTGTAGAAAGAGGGGTTCCTGTCGAAATTTATGCACAGCCAATATAAACAGAAAGAAAAGTTTTTAGCTTAATTTGATAAAACCTGTATTATTATAATACACAATAATGTAGTTTAGGGGATAAAAATGAAAAAGAGTATCGTTAGTGCATGGATGTTTATGATGGCGTCGTTATTGATGGGTGGGGGGAATATTGCGCCTGCTTTGCCGCAGATGGCTCAAATAGAGGGCGCATCCTGCAAGAGCGATAAAGTGTATATTGAGGCAGATGCGCAACTGATGTGGCAAGATCAACACTATACAGACGCAGAAGACGGTGCATTTAAGAATGAGGGTTCTGTCGGAAAAGCTGGAAAATGGGGATATGCAGTCAACTACTGTCGTGCCTTAGAGTATGCAGGCTATTCGGATTGGAGATTGCCTACAGCGGATGAGTTGATGCATGTTCATGCAAAAGAAGGACAGGTTTTTAGTTATTCTAGAGACAACGATTTCTGGACGTCAACTCCAACGGAAGGATACAGATATTATGCGGTTTTCCCTGCGGATGCATACCAATATGCAAGATTGGCAAATCAATCAAATTATATTAGATGTGTTCGATGTATAGACGAAAATGAAGAGGCAAGTAATTCTGAATTCATAAGATAAAGGTCAGAGAATCTTAATCTCTTCCTGCAGGTCGACTCCAAATGCTTTGTATACTTTTTCTTTGGCTAGATTTATAAGATATAAAGCATCGTGGAAGCTGCCTTTCCCCAGGTTGACTAAAAAATTTGCATGCATTTCGCTCCATTGCATATCACCTTTTCTTGCCCCTTTGAGTCCTGCACCCTCTATAAGCCTGCCGGCATAGTCGCCTTCCGGGTTTTTAAAGACTGAGCCGGCGCTTGGAAGAGAAGGTTGATTTGAGCGTAAATTCAGCAAGCTTTCTAGCAGTGTTTGATTAAAACCATTTTGAATCTTAAAGCGCGCATGTGTGGCTATTCCCCCTAGTTTCGCAAATCGATATCCGTGCTCAATTTCTTCCGCCAAAATCCATTTGCCATTTATTTCAACAGAATGCAAAATATTAAAAATTTCATATTCTTTAACTCCTGCATTCATCGCCAGCATTCCTCCAAGGGTCCCTGGAAGTTTTGAACAGAATTCAAATCCTGAAATATTGTGTTTTTTTGCATAAGAAACAATGCGCCCTGTAGGCATAGCTGCACCAATAATGAGCATATCATCTTCTTGCCCGATAGTGGAAAAATCTTTACTTAACATCATTAGCAATGGAGGATTGGGGGAAAGAAGAAGGTTGTTTGATCCTCCTATGAGATATCTGTCTTGAGGGATTTGATCGTCTTTTTCTATCATGAGGACCTTGGCCGGCTGCCCTATTTTGATACTCGAGTATTTAGAAAAATCTATGGTTTTAAAAAACAAGAGATTTTCCTTCTTCTGGAGTAGGAGACGGTCCAAATTTTGGGGTTCTAGTCACTGCGCACTGCTTTTAGTTATTTCGTAAAACTTTATACGTTTTTGGTATTAGATAATCTTCCGTCTTAAGGGGAGATTCCCACAGTCCATGCTCGAAACCGATTTGATAGAGTTTGTCTAAAGCTTCTAGTTGAAGCTCCGAAAGCTCTATTGACTCATCTGAAGCATACATATCAAGATATCTATCAAGCATATTGTCACTGATGCGAACAAGATTCTCCGACACCAGTTTGCCACAAAGTTCTTTTTTTCTTTCATTGGCTACTTTGACACCTGCTATAAGAACTTCTTCGATCTCAATAGCACGGTTGAGAGGCAAACTTCTTCTTAGGGCCATGCCCCCCAAAGGAAGGGGCAATCCTTTGCCTGCGAGCTCTTCCCAGATATCCCATACTTCTTTTTCGACCACCAGGCTCTTATCAAAATCTAAAATTGACTCATGGATCAAAACCCCCGCATCAACCTTTCCGCTTACTACAGCCTCTTCTATTTCTAAAAAGTCCATATAGACGGGCCGCGCATCGGGATAGTAGATTCTAAAAAGCATGGCATTGGTAGTATATTTGCCTGAAAGCGCTACCTTGAAATTGCGTTTGAGTATTTTGTTTTTGGGGCGGATAAGTTTGGGCCCGTATCCTTCGCCAAAACTGACTGCTGTACGCAGTAAGGCATACTCATCTTTAATGAGCGGGTACATTCCAAAACTAATGGCAGAAACGTCATAAGACCCTTTAAATGCTTCCATATTGAGTGTTTCGATATCTAATGCGACATTTTCAAACGAGTAGCCTTTGGTATCTATCCAGCCAAATTTAATGGCATAGTACATAAAAATATCATCCGCATCAGGAGAATGTGCTAATTGTATGGCATGCATAGTCGGGGTACTCACTTTTATATGGCGTAATCGTATTTTACCACGGTTTTGGTTTGGATCAACTTTTGCTTAAAATATGTCAATTTGACATATTTTAATATCTTCTATGTGTAACCTATTAAAATGGTGTTAGAATTTCATAATTAAGGATTAAGGACATGACAATGGCAATGGATGCAAACAAACAAAAAGCACTGGATATGGCGATCAAGCAGATAGACAAAACCTTTGGAAAAGGGACGCTTATGAGATTGGGAGATAAAGAGTTTGAGCCTATTGAAGCCATTTCCACGGGATCTATCGGGCTTGATATGGCATTGGGAATCGGAGGGATTCCTCAGGGGAGAATTATAGAAATTTATGGTCCTGAATCATCTGGCAAAACAACACTTTCTTTGCAGACAATCGCATCTGC
>JAUPLS010000085.1 GCA_030836805.1 Campylobacterota bacterium
GAACACCATGAGGGCGAATGGTTTGATATAGGAACGCCTCAGAGGCTTGAGCTTTTGAATGCTCAGTTGATCAATCCATATTAATTGGGTTATGTGTTCAAAAAAGAAAGATGGATTTCGCTGCCGTATTGACGAATGATATCAAGATTCGCAGTATGATAGGCTTCTACATTATTTTTATTGCCTGATTTTTCTATCAAGTATTGGGCCAGTTCGTCTGAAATCACATCCATAAAAAGTTCAGCCAGCAACAGCCTGGCAGAATCTCTAAAATGTCCCCGGCCATCTACATAGAGCTGTACCGTCGGTGCGCCGGTGTTGATGATGATTTTACGCTCTTTGCGACTATACACTGCTCTCTCAAGATCATTGTTTAGATTTCTCAATTCATATCCTGCAAACATGTTGGCACCGTGATCTCGTGGGATTCTTTTTTTTGCGGTAGGGCCGGAGATGCCGTAATTATGTTTGGAGGCATATTCTGCCACAACTATTTCACACCGAGCCCAATAGGTTCCCGCCTGTACCGTAATTTCTCCTTTCTCTCCTGCGCTATCGCCCACAATCATCCACTCTATGCGCTGTTTATCGTTGAGATCGCAGAGCGGTATTGTTGTTGGCAAGGGTTCGATATGCATAGAGTCCGGCAGTTCGCAATTGAAGATCAAAACATCATCCTTGACAAACTGGTCTGGATCGATCAGTAAGGCAATATGAAAAGGATGGTTGGGTTTACGATAGTAAAAAGGTGTGGTAAAACGTAGGGCAGCCGGACGTTCTAGTGCATCAGTACTATCTGTTTCTATGTCAGATGCTGGCATTATGATGCCAAAATCCTCAATTGCAGCTTCATTCATGCGCTGAAGTAAGTGCTCAATCATATGGCTTGTTCTGTCGGAAGTCGAAGCATGCTCTAAATGCTTTAGTTTTTCTTGCTCTGCTAAAACGCAAGATGCAATCATTTTGCTGACAGCCTTGGAAAATGCTACAACAAAGGCATTTTTATGATTTAACCCCTCTCTTTCGTCGCTAATGATAGCTTCACCTTGGCTGAGTTTTTCAATTAAGGCAGGACAGCGTACGGTACCAAAAAGATACTCCGTACCCACCTGATTTTCGTATTCAAACAGTTGGCAGTCGAGTGTTACCATGTCTGAAAAGACAACTAAACCATTTGTTCTCTCATCTCCCCTGGATGTTAATTCTGTATCCAGGGCCCGTTTTAAGGTTAATGTGAATGGATATGTTTTTTGTTCATAGGCAAAGTATCCGGCTTGATCTGGCCCTATCAGTACATTGGCGGGCGGCTCTTGGTAAGATATCCGTCCACTTCGCTCCATCTCTTTGCTCCGCTGAACATTTATCAGCTCTACTTTTCGCCGTATCAATACCTCGCGCAGGTAGATATTGTTTGCAATTGATTGTATGATGGTTTGATAACGGGGTATATTCACCTGTGTATTTTCAATAACAATGCTTACCCTGGTGCCATTTTCCAGGATACCCAGTCTGTCATAATCACTTGCTTGTGCGGGTCGGTCACCATTTTCATCATCATACATGTATCCGCCATTTTCACTTCGAAATAATTCGATACGTGAAAATCGTCCAGAATGAATTGTTTCTATCCATCCATGGCCAAGGCCGTAAATTGCTTGTTTTAAGCCGCGACCAAAATAGCCGCGCCCGCCACTCTCTCCGCGTGCCAAAGGACTGTAGGCTCCACCATAGGTTAAGACAGAACAAGCCTGATTAAAGGACATCCCCTCTGCTTGGTCTGTGACCACTAAGAGTGCACCCGTTTGATGGCGCTCATACTGGATATGAATCTGGCCGGACACTTCTATGCCGGCCTTTTCCATGCGTGCATAGCTGTCGTCACTGTTGGTAATCAATTCAACCAAAGCTTTTTCTATAGAAGCGAAACGGCGCGAATCAATATCGATTACTCTTTGATCAACCGGAATTGCGGTAATTGACATTTTGGGTACCTCATGTATGCTTAATGTATTTTTCTTTATCAGAGTGAATAGAAATTTATTGTTCTATTTTAGCTAAAAAAATAATAGCTTGTACCTTTTGTCGGCAAATTTTATAAATTTACAAAAAATCAATAAAAAGTTAATGGAGGCTGTTTAAATATTTTGCCACTGCATCTTCATCATTGGAATAGGGCAAGATGATATCTGCCACTGCTTTAACTTCATCAAGTGCATTGGCTACGGCTACAGAGGTACCAGCAAGTTTAAACATACCTATATCGTTGATGCTGTCTCCAAATACAGTCATTTCGCCAGTATCGCTATTTAGATAGTCTGCAATTTTTTGCAAAGCATGGGCTTTGTCGCCTTCGGGGTGCAAGACGGTGAGAAAATAGCCATCACTGTACTTTTCCGGAGAAAGTTTATACTCCAGTTCATTGCCAAAAGTTTTTTGCAAGTGTTCGGTGAGAGGTTTTAATGTTTGATAATTTCCAAAATAGACAATTTTGAGATTCATATCCATGGCTTGAATTTTTTTACATGTTATCATGCGGGGATCATTTTTATAATTTTGAAGCACGCCGTTTTGATGATCATTGAGTTGAGCAGGAACGAGAAATGCTTCATTGAGCTCCATGTCTTTGAGTGCAATGATAAAAGGGCAGATACCAAATGTGCTGCCCTCGTATATAACCGCATTGGCAAGTGCTTTGTTGATGAGTTTAAGTTCTATGAGCTTTTTTTGGGGTGTAACAATCATTGTGCCATCAAGAAGTATCATGGGGGCTTCCAGATGGAGTGCAGCTAAAAAGTCATGAGATTTTTGAAAGCTTCTCGCTGTGGCAACTGAAAGTATCGCACTTTTAGCTTTTTTGTTCCATACTTTGGCGCTAAAGTCACTGACACTTTGGTCTGTGCGCAAAAAAGTATGATCAAGATCGGTGATATAGATAGGTTTTTTCAACTTGAAGGCTCACTCGTAAAAACTTTATTTTGCTTTGCTGGTAATAAGTTTTGATTTTAATGTGACATAGTAGCACAAGTTTAAAAAATTATATAAATAATAAATCAAAAGAATAAAACATGGATCTGTTGGCTTTTTGTCATTTTTAAGAGTCCATGCGGACCCTTAAAATAGGTTAATTCATATCTGGCTTTGGAGTGTCGGGTGTACTGTTGGGGAGTTGCGGATACTCAATAACCGTCTTTTTTCCTTCTAAAGTTTTAAGGAATGTTATGATTTTGTTTGTATCTTCGTCAGAAATCTCAATGCCTAGCTGTGTGCGTCCCATTTCTTGAACGGCTTCAGCTAAGCTCCAGATGGCACCGTTATGAAAATACGGAGCCGTTTGAGTTACTTCTCTAAGGGTTGGAACCTTCACCATACCGTTTTTGTCACCCTTGAAGTCTCCAACATCAGCATATTTGTATTTGCCAAGCAGAGGAAAAGGCTGCATGCCTCCGCCTAATCCAACACCGCTATGGCAAGTGGCGCATCCCTTATCGATAAATACGTTAAGGCCTTCTTTTTCTGCATCATTGAGTGCATCTTCTTTTCCGTTTAGAAAATCATCATAGCGCGATGGTGTGACTAGCGTTCTCTCAAATATCCCAATGGTAGCCGTGATTGTTTCAAAGTTCACTTTGACGTCATTCCCATAAGCTTTTTTAAATGATTCAACATATTGCGGGATTGAGTTGACTCTTGTTTCTACCAGTGACGGTGCTGCTGCCATTTCAGGCATTGCCTGCATAGGGCCTTGCGCTTGATCTTCCAAGTCAGGGCTTCTTCCGTCCCAAAATTGCACCTGTGCAAATACAGCATTGTAAACAGTTGGAGAGTTTAAGTGATGGGGATTGGCAGTCCAATTGTGTCCTACTGCCGCACTTACACCGTCAGCACCGCCCATTCCGAGATTGTGGCACGTATTGCATGAGATAAGTCCGCTTTTTGAAAGACGCGGTTCAAAATAAAGCTGCTTTCCTAGTGCTACCTTTTCATCTGTGATTGTTCCTTTGGGATCGATAAGTTTTGATAAAGCTTTAGCATCTTCCGGAATGGCAATAAGCCCATTTGTTTTTGCTTTTTCTGCAAGCGAAGATGCGCCAAATACACAACTTGATGCAATTAAAGACATACTTATTAGTTTTGCTACTTTCATTCTTTATTCCTTTTTTGTTTTTAATAATACTTAATTATATGATAATAAATATTAAAGGAAAATTAATATCATCTACAAATAAGTTATTTTATATATTCTACCGACAAAACTATTAAAGAGGATAAAAAAATAATAAAAAACAAACTAAATTTTAAAAGAAATTTTAAAGGAGCAGACGCTTTAAGCGTCTGTGCGGATAGGGTGCTTGAAGGTGGATATTTATAGGCTAACTGCGACTTCCTTGTCCGCCATTTCTGCTTGCACGGCCTTGACTGCTGCGATCCCTGCTTGAGTGTCCGCTTCGGCTTTTGTCTCCGCCTCCACTACTGCTTCTTCTTCGGCTGCTATCATTTCCGCTTCGGCCACGATTTCGATTTCTGCTGCTGCTCGGGCTTCGGTCATTTCTGATCCGCTCTATAGCTGAGGCTATCTGATCAAGTGTAAGGCCGATCTTGTCTTTTCCCAATATAGCATTTTCGCTTTGTATCATAGAAGCCAAAAGATGGGCGATCGTGACAATATCCAAATCATGCTGAAGGGTTTTAACCAGTCTGATTGCACTTTCGGTGATCTGCGTACCGGCGATCTTTGCTATAAGTTCATCTTCTTTAACATTCTGTACTTCTTGACGGGTAGGAATAACCTCTGTCGCCATAGTTGTTCCTACGTCTTTTTCGATACGCTTGATGGTTTTGAGTTCGTTTGGCGTCACCAAAGTAATCGCTTCGCCCGTTTTTCCTCCGCGACCTGTACGTCCGATACGGTGAACATAGCTTTCACTGTCAAAAGGAATATGATAGTTAAAAACATGGGTTACATCATTGACATCAAGACCACGTGCCGCTACGTCTGTCGCAACAAAAATATCAATGCCGCCTTGTTTAAATGCCTTAATGGTTACTTCTCTTTGTTTTTGTTCCATATCTCCATGGAGGCCTGAAACCTTAAATCCTTGAGCGGTAAGGTGCGCAACAAGTCTGTCCACCTCTTTTTTCATACGGCAAAAGATGATACATTTGTTTGGGTTTTTAAAGTCTATCAGGCGCACCAATGCATCATCTCTCTCTTTTTCCTCGACGACATAGTAGAGTTGGGTGATAGAAGTATTTGTGCTTTCACTTTTTGTGATAGAGACTGTTTTTGGCTCCAGAAGTATCTCTTCGGCAAGTTTTCTGATGGCTTTTGGCATCGTAGCAGAAAACATGAGTGTTTGTCTGTCTTTTGCAAGGAAAGTAAAAATGTTTTTAATCTCATCCAAAAAACCCATATCAAGCATTTCGTCGGCTTCATCGAGCACCACAAAATGCGGATTGAGTTTGATCTTTTTGCTCATAAGAAGATCTTGAAGTCTGCCCGGTGTTGCCACTACGATAGAAGCCTGGTTGATACGCTCTATTTGTTTTGCATAAGCCGTACCGCCATACACGGTGGCTGTTTTAAGGTTTGAAAGTTTACCAAAGCGGTAAAGTTCATCACTGACTTGCATAGCAAGTTCTCTTGTCGGCACAATGACTAAGCCCTCCACGGAGCCGTCTGCTTTCATCATGCTCATGATAGGAAGGCCAAAAGCAGCGGTCTTTCCTGTTCCTGTTTGGGCCTGGGCAATGATATCATGTCCTGCAAGTACAAGAGGTATAGCCTCTTTTTGTACGGGACTGGGCTCGGTAAATCCAGCCTCTTTTATGGCATCCTGGATGCTCTCTTTTAGGTTAAAATCTGTAAATTTCATGTTGTTTCTTTATAGTAAAATAGCGGGGAGCTATAGTGATAGTCCCTGTTTTATGCAGCTGATACCAAACTATCGCACAATATGTGTGGATGATCAGTGAAGTACTAATGATGTACTAAAATAATATACGGGAATTAAGTGCCCGTAGGGAGTTTGATACTCTCTTGCAGAAAAGTTTCGTATTATAACGATTTTTTTTATAAAAAGATAGGGCTATGGCTTAAAAGAAGATAATTGTTTTTCATAAAAGCCCCAGTTGCAGCTTTGCTTCGTCACTCATTTTTTCTTGTCCCCACGGAGGATCAAATACCAGATCAACATCCAACGCTTCAAGTCCTTCTACACGATAGCTGATGCTGCGTACTAAATTTACTATCGTTTCGGACATGGAACAGGTTGCAGAGGTGAGGGTCATTTTGATTTTACATTTTTTAAGCTCGTTTTCCGTATCGGTCCAGCAATCTACTTCATAGATCAATCCAAGATCATAGATATTGACCGGAATTTCAGGGTCATAGATATTTTTTAGTTGCTCAATGACTTTTTCTTTCATTTTTTCATCTGTCATTTTTGGATTCCTCGATTGAAGTTGTTTTGCATATTTTGGCATGGCCATAGATCGTATTTAAAAAAGCTTCAAGCCCTTTTTGGCGTACAGGACTTAAAAGTTCTGTGATACCCATAGTATGAAGTTGGCGGGGATCAAACGAGAGTATTTCATCTGGAGTGCGATTATTGAAAATATCTAAAAGAATGGTCATCATTCCTTTAGCCATCATCGATTCTCCTTCGCCCCGAAAATGTATTTTGCCATGGTTGTATTCTGCAATCAGCCATGCATTGGATGAGCATCCCTGTATAAAGCTCTCGCTATTTTTTTCACCAGCTTGAAGAGGAGGTTGATGCTTGCCTATGTCTATAACATATTCTATTTTTTCGTCAGCAGTAGAAAAAAGATCAAAATCGGCTTTGTATCGGGCTATTTTTTCTTCCATAGTCATAGGATGTGTGTCCTTTTTATTTTATTTTTTTGGATACAGGAAAGTTTAAATCCTGTTACCGCAATTTTTAGTTAAAGTCTTTTGCAAAAATCATGTAATAGTTTTTTGCAGATGTTTTGTTTTTGCCTCGGTTTGTGTATAAAATGCCTCTTCAAAACTTATTTTGATGCGTTCTTGATTTCGGATATCTTTTATTTTTTCTATCAGGGTGTTGGCAAAGGCAATGACCAACATTTTTTTGGCGTCGATTTCAGAAATACCTCGAGACTGCAAATAAAACAGCTGCTTTTTGTCGAGTTGTCCAGTGGTGGCGCCGTGAGAAGCTTCAAGCTCATCTATATAGATTTCCAATTGCGGCTTGGCAATCATATAGGCATTTTCCCCCAGCAGGATTGCTTTGGAGTTTTGATGGGCCTTGGTGTATTTGGCGCTGTGCTCAACTTTAATAAGCGCATCAAAAATTCCTCTTGCATTTTCATCAAGAATATTTTTTGATTCTTGATGTGAACTTGTATGCTCGCCTTTATGGATGATTTGTGAGACAATACCTCTTTTGGCTTGGCCTGTAATATAAAGCAGATGTCCGGCTTCCATATGTGCAGAGGTATCCAAATCAACTTTAAGCAAGGTGAGTGCAGAGGCGTCTCCAAAATCAAAACTCTTCAAGACCATATTGGCCTGTTTTTCTACTGAAATTTTATGGGAAGCGATCATGGCATAGTGCTGGGCGTAAGCAGTTTGGTTTTTCAGAACTCTTAGCGAGCTGTCTTTTGCGATGCGCATGTCGTAACCATAAAGTACAAGCGATCCTTCAGCACCCTCTCCTTCAAATGTCTCATAGAGTGTTGCATGTCTGTTGATTTGATTTTTGATTACCAGGCGATAGGCAAAAAGGGTATGAGGTTTTGTAAAGCGATGCAAAAGTTCAACCTCTATATCACCGTCTAGTTCTATGATGATCACTGCAGGGGTCAAAAGATGCCCCAAGTAATAGAGGGGATCAAAATGCGTCATATCTACATCATCATATTTACCGTAATAAACTCGTATCCCTTTGGGAGCCGTCTTGACGATCCCGTCTACAATTTCTATTTTATCGTGTTCTTTTATTCCTTTAGGGATAAAATGGGTGGTTTTGTATTCTTGATCCATTAGAGGCTGCATGTCAAAATAGCGATAGGCTTCACTCTTGGTGCTGGGCATATCAAGCTCGCTAAGTCTTTCTAGCAGCGAGTCTTTTTTTGAATCTGCTTTAAGCAGAAGCTGCAACTCTTCTTTGCTTTTGTGCTGAAGTGTTATGAGTCTCATCTGTTTTCATCCTTGATGGATTCATATCCCTCAGCCTCAAGCTGTGCGACAAGTTCAAAACCGGCGGTTTTGATAATTCTGCCCTCTTTTAAAACATGAATATAATCAGGCTTGATATAGTCCAGGATGCGGCTATAGTGCGTGATAACAAGAAAAGTTCGCTTGCCGTTTTTCATCTTGTTGATCCCTTCGGAAACAGCTCTGAGTGCATCAATATCCAATCCCGAATCGATCTCATCAAGGATGATTACCTCAGGCTCCA
>JAUPLS010000086.1 GCA_030836805.1 Campylobacterota bacterium
AACCTTGAGGCGGTCTGTTTCTTCCTCTGGTCTCTACCCTTGCTTTAACTTTTCCTCTTCTTGAATCTACCCAGATCAACTCACCTTGTTTAAACCCTTTGTTTTTTGCATCATTTGGATGAATGTAGCAAAGTGCCTCAGGAACCGCACGGAAAAGTTCAGGAACCCTCATCGTCATCGTACCTGAATGCCAGTGCTCAAGTACACGCCCTGTACACAACCACATATCATAGTTTTCATCCGGCATTTCCGGTGGATCCATGTAAGGCCTTGCAAATATTTTTGCTTTGTTCGGCAATGGTTTTGGCGTCTTATCTTTAATGCCTCTCAAGTCACCCTGCGGCAATGCTTTTGCCAATGTTCCATAGAACGCAAAATCGTTTGCTCCTGTCTCTTTGGCTGCTTTAGCCGCATAAGGATCATATTTGACGTTAAATCTCCACTGTGTCTCTTTTCCGTCAACAACCGGCCATTTAAGTCCTCTAACTTGATGATAGACTTCAAACGGAGCCAAGTCATGTCCATGGCCTCTACCAAAACTTGCATACTCTTCAAAAAGATATTCTTGAAGCATAAAGCCATATCCCTTAAAGACTTCGCCGTCAGATCCTTTCACATTTCTGCTGTCACCGAATACTTCCGTATTGTCATATCCTTTTTGCGGGAATTTATTTAGATCAGCTTTATATGATTTCGCTTTTTCGTTTGCAAAAAGAATATCAAACATCGTTGCATCTTCAGTGTAGCCCATTTTTTTCGCCGCTTCGATTACATTTGGAAGCTTTGTCCCGCTTCTAAGGGTATATTCGCCCCAAACATCTTTGACTTTAAATCTCTTAGAGAGCTCCACCATTTGCCAAGTATCACTCATCGCATCACCTACCGGAACTACCTGCTGTCTCCAGAGTTGTGTACGTCTTTCTGCGTTACCGTAACCGCCCCATTTTTCATAAATCATCGCTGAAGGAAGTACAAGGTCAGAAACTTTTGCAGAAATTCCCGGATATCCGTCTGAAGTAACAATGAAGTTATCCATTTCTCTGGCTGCATTGATCCAATGGTGCGCACTTGCAGAATCTTGGTATGCATTACATACGCTCACCCATGCAAATTTTACAACACCGTCTTCGATATCTCTATGAATTTTCATAATGTGCTGATCACCTACAGGGTTGATGGTACCTACCGGTACGTTCCAGCCTTTTTCAGTAATCTCTCTATGTTTTGGATTTTCAACCATCATATCCGCTGGCAATCTATGGGTAAACGTTCCTACCTCTCTAGCTGTTCCGCATGCGGAAGGCTGACCGGTAAGCGAGAATGCTCCTGAACCTGGTTTTGCTTGTTTGTTTAGCATAAAGTGCACATTGTAAGATTGTGTATTTACCCAAGTACCTCTGGTGTGTTGGTTCATACCCATTGTCCAGAAAGAAACTACTTTTCTGTCTTTTTCGATATAAAGATTTGCTAAAGCCTGAAGTTTTTTCTTGAATTGTTCAATATCTTCATTTGGATCACCTTTAGCAATCTTTGCTGTGTACTCAAGTGTATACGGCTCAAGTGATTTTTTATACTCTTCAAAAGAGATCTCCCAGTGCGCAAGTGTACCAGGAATGTTTTTCATCACATCGCCTTCTTTGTAGCCATATGGCTCAAGTGCTGGCGCTTCTTTTGCTGAAACTACTTTTTCCATCTCTTTAGAAACTGTTTCCATCTCAAGAGCGCTATATTTGTTTTCTTTAATAGATTTATCGTCTGATCGTCTCAATCCGTAACCGATGTTTACCGGCCCGACGGCAAAAATCATATGTTTGTTTACGAAATCCCAATCAATGATTTTTTCTGCTTCGTCTCTCATGACGATTTCACGTGCAATATAGTTCCAAATAGCCACATCTGTATTTGGTGAAAAAATAATTTCTATATCTGCAAGGTCAGAAGTTCTATGGGTATAAGTAGACATATTAACTACTCTTACTCTGTCTGGATTAGAAAGCTTTCTATCCGAAACACGGGACCAAAGAATAGGGTGCATCTCTGCCATGTTTGAACCCCAAGAGACAATCGTATCTGTCAATTCGATATCATCATAACATCCCGATGGCTCATCGATACCAAACGTTTGATAGAATCCAACAACCGCTGAAGCCATACAGTGACGTGCATTGGGGTCAAGCGCATTTGAACGGAATCCTGCTTTCCATAGCTTTTGGGCAGCATACCCTTCCATAATTGTGTGTTGTCCGGATGAAAACATTGCAACACCTTCCGGCCCGCTTGCTTTGAGCGCTTTTTTGATATGAATTTCCATCTCATCAATCGCACGCTTCCAGCTTACAGGTTGGAATTTGCCTTTTTTGTCAAACTCACCTTTCTCATTCATTCTCAAAAGCGGTGTTTTAAGCCTGTCTGCGCCATACATGATCTTCGCGTTGAAGTATCCTTTAATACAGTTAAGGCCTCTGTTTACCGGTGCTGCCGGGTCACCTTTGACTGCTACAATCTTCCCGCCTTTTGTGGCAAGCATAATTCCGCATCCTGTTCCACAGAAACGACAAGCTGCCTTGTCCCATCTCCAATCCGATTCTGCTTGTGCTGCTGCCTCTTGTGCTGCTGCGGGTATAGTAATCCCTACAGCACCAGCTGCTGCCACTGCCGCTGAATTTTTCAAAAAATCTCGTCTACTTACTGACATATAGCCTCCTTTGATATTTATAATTTATATTATATAATAGTTCAATAAAACTTAAAAACAACATAAATTTACTTGATTATAATACCATTTTTCCAAGAATCAAAATCTTGATCTAGATCAAGAAAATAGCTCTTTAGGGTGATTTTTTTAAGAAATAATTAAGGATAAAATTTGTCTGATTTAGATTATAGTCTTTGCCTTTCAGTAATTGTTTTTGTCCTTAGGACAAAAACATACTATTTAGATACCTGAGGAGTTTTTTGTTTTTACCCCCACAAGCCAATAGGCGACAGCTAGACCTACTATAACTGATCCTATAATCAAAAGTTCCGCGCTTTTTTCGGCAGACAAAGAGTAGATTAGGACTTTTCGGATAAGCGCGGCCATCGCAAGCATAATAAAAGCCCCTATCGCAAACCCCTGGCCTTGCAAATGCTTGATCTCTTCATGAATCAGCTCTATCGCTGCCCACAAAACAAGCAAGCTTCCCAATACCGTAAGAATACCTTTTTCCATCCCTATATCAGTAAAAAACAATAGATATATATCATATGAAAACAAGCCTATGGCAAAAAAGGCGACCAAAGCCAATGCGCCGGCAAGAAGAAAATTGATATAGGATGTAAATTTTTTTAATCCGGACAAAATAGTTTTTTCAAATTTTGACATCGATAAAAACTTGCTCAGCTCTTCTTCCCTGTAAGAACTCGTAAGCACGTCCAGATTCATATCAATAATTTTTTCAACCGCTAGGATTTCATTGGTATGGCGTTCTTTTTCTGAAAAGTTATTTTCGATATTTTTCAAAATAAATGTTCGAACGAAAGTAAACGCAGCATTTACGTAATGTGTCGGCAACCCTATCCTTACATGCACTTCTCCTATCTTGTACAAATACATAAAATAGGTCATGTCATATTGCCCGCAAAAAAGATTTACAAACCACTCTTTTATTTTTTCGCGATGATAGGCAATAATTTGTTTATTTTTCAAAAAAGAGGCTGTTGCTCCAAATCCCCATATGTAGTCATAAAACCCGTCAATAAACTCTTCTGACAATGCCTCCATCCTGGGTTTTAGCTGTAGCAGTAGTTCATTATCTTCTTGCGAAAATTTATAATGCTCTTTGAGACTGGTATACTGTTGTTGCATTTTTTTACCTTCTTGCTTTAAGAATCTTTGACGCGCCCGGTAGCCGGCATCAAAATGTTACCACATCGCAGCGCCACCGCCCAATGCAGCTTTAACATTATCGTCAGCCATTGAAATATTCCAAGCAGGCTCCCAGACTACATCCACTTCAACAACGCCTACGCCTTCAAGACGCTCCACTGCTTCACGTACCCACTGTGTAATCATTTGATGCAGAGGACATCCTCGTGTTGAGAGGGTCATTACCACTCTGATGTTGCAAGACTCTTCAATAATCGCATCATAGATAAGCCCCATCTCGACGAGGTTAAAACCGACTTCAGGATCTATTACCGTACTGATTGCTTCATAAACCTGTTCTTTTGTTATATTGCACATTGTTTACTCCTTATTTTTTCCATAATTTATCATCCATGCCACACTATAAAACATAAACCCGGCACCTATAATCAAAAACGATACGCCTGCCTTAAAAAGTGTGGCGCTCCCAAACAAAATTCCCATACCCGCTATTGCTACACCCGCTGCAGAAAAAATAAATTCATACTCTGCTTCTCTTTTGGGATACATTTCATGCAGCATGGGAACTCTTTCTTTGCCGACTAAGGGACTGTAGCGTTTAAACCATACCAGAAAAGGAATGATCTTGTAAAGATGCCCATTGATCAAAAAAGTAAAAAAGCCCATTACCAAAAACCATGCCGAACCAAGAAGCAATTTCTGGGCGTCTATAAAAAGCCACAGTATTCCCAAAATCAAAGCAAAAGAAAGAGAACCATATCCAAAGAACATAGATTTGGCCCAGATATCATTTTCCTTTCGTGCTCTTGTTTTGTAAATAATGATGATCTGCTGCAGATAAAAACTCACCGAGGCAAACATCACAAGAAGAAATAAAATGTTTCCCCAGCCGATTCCAAAGAGCGATGAAAAAAAGTAGCCCAACACTCCGGCAATCATCAGCTTGAATGCGCGGTTGATGGGGGTTTCATCAAAACCATGAGAAAGCCCGAACATGGGCAACAATATAAGCGATAGCCCCATGATGGTCAAAGTCACATACCCGCCCAACACCAACACGGCGTGAACACCCAGCCATTTATTTACATCTACACCTATTCCTTCTCCTATAGCCAAAGACATAACAAAACCTGTCACAATGCCTGAGAGTAAAAAAAGGTTTGCAACCGCCACGGTTTTGACCGTCAGTGAAATGTGCTCCACCCGTCTGAGCGTCATGCTTGTATCGTAAAGAAAAATGATCATGGCAGTAAGCACCAGCAATCCGCCATACGGCAGCGCAGCGGGTAAGAAAATAAATCCTGTACCCATAATGACTGTTCCTGCCATTAAAAGCGGCCAAATCACAAGATAGAGATCCACAGAAAAATGCCCCACTTCTACGACTACGGGCACCAATTGTGCCATTGCCCCAAAAATGATCATCATAATAAAACCTAACAAAAACCAATGCGTCCATCCAATAATATTCATATCTGAATAGGAGCTGCCTGGATCTAAAAAAAGTAAAAAAATCACTCCTGTTAAGTAAAAAAATGCCCCTATTTTAAAAAATGGGGCGATCATTTCAAACGGCGGGGCATAATCTTTGGATATACTAAACATTTATACTATCAACCGTGGCAAGCGCTATCGTTAAAATTTGCTTTTTCGCTTTCTCCTGCTTTATGAGAGAACAAAAGCTGCACATTCCCATCTTCTGTATCAGTCTCTTCAAGATTAAAATTTTGTTGAACTTTTTCCAATAAACCCATTGGTCTTTTATGATTGATCATCAAAAGCTTAGTATGCTCATCCACCATTTTAAGGCCTATCATGGCGTTCACCATAGGCTCTGGCGGCCCACATTTTGAAGTATCAAATTCTATGATCTGGTCTTCTCCCATTTGGTATTTAAAAAAAGGAACCGTAGCCCCCTGAGGCATAAATTCTTCTGCATTGTCTGGTTTGTTAATTGCTTGCATTGTGCTGTCTCCTATATAGTTTAATTTGCCGCATTATAATCGGCTTTCTTTTTGATTGCATTGACCCGTATCAAGACTTAAAGTTTTTTTCAATGAATTCTTTTGCCATCTCGTCAAACTTTTGCATTCGCTCTTTTCCTTTTGGCATTTGCGCACGTAATTTTTTCATATTTTCTAAAAATGCGCCGACCGTATTGGGGATTTTGCTTAGAAAATAACTTCGTATCTGCTTAGCAAATGCGGGAGAAGCTCCTCCTGTCGAAAAAGAAATGGTTAGATCTCCCTGTTTGAGATAAGAAGGAAAAAAGATCGGAAGAGCGT
>JAUPLS010000087.1 GCA_030836805.1 Campylobacterota bacterium
ATAAAATAATATCCCACTACAAATATGATTAACGAGGCGATCCCCACCCAACTCGTCGTTAAATCCAAATCGTGCATTTCAATCCTTTTTATAGTTCAATATAGTGTGAGCCAAGCGACTCTTTACGTGCCAAAGCAGCTTCTACGATCGCGGATGCTGTATTGAGGCGCAATTTCAACAATCTGCCTATTTCTTTGTTCTTCATGTCATAAATAAGGTTTTTGGCTTCATGCAACCCTTTGGTTGTGCGAATAATACCTATATCATCCCACATCACTTGCCGCAGGCGCTGTTTATACATCTTGTCGTTTTCTTTGTGCAGAATATTACCGTAATCTTTATCAAATTTTGGTGTTTGGCTTTCTTTCCTGCTCTTGCTTAAAAGATGCGTGGTTGCTCTTTTGGCAAAAACAACCCCTTCAAGCAAGGAGTTAGACGCCAGCCGGTTAGCGCCGTGAACCCCCGTTCCAGCGGCTTCACCTATCACATATAAGCCTTCCACTCCTTCTATGCAGCCATTGGTGTCGCTTTTGATACCTCCGTTGGCATAATGAAAAGCCGGAGAAACAGGAACCCTATCCTGGGGAAAACGATATCCCAGTGCACCAAAAGTACGCGTAATATTTGGAAATCGTTCCTTAAACCATGCTTCTTCAAACATTGAAAAATCCAAATATGCCTCTTGTCCTGTTCGGCGTCTATGGTCAAAAATACCCCTTGCCACGATATCTCTGCCTGCCAGCTCTCCACGCTCGTCATACTCGAATAAAAAACGTCTTCCGTCTCTATCTACTATATGTGCGCCCTCACCCCTGAGTGCTTCAGTGAGCAATAATTTCCTGGCAAAAGGCGTTTTGACAAATACCGTAGGATGGAACTGCATAAATTCCATATCGGCCAGCTCTATACCTTTTTCGACACAAATACCATGAATATCCGCGCTGACGGTACGAGAATTGGTATTATAGGCATAAAGCGACCCCACACCTCCTGATGCGATAATGACATCATCGGCGTAAATAGTCGTGGGTTCATAATTGACCGTTGCTTTAACTCCATAACATCTTCCGTTTTCAATAAGCAGATCATACACCAATGTATTTTTTTGCAAATGATGCATATTTTGCACCATCATAAAATAGTGCATATATCGTCCCGTAGCATCTCCTCCTGCATGAATGATTCGTGCTACCGAATGTGCCGCCTCTTTAGTATAAAGGATATTGCCCTGTTCATCCCTGTCAAACTCCATACCCCTTTGGATGATATCCGCCGTGGTCTCAAGCGAGGTGCGGGAAAGGATTTCAACTGCCTCCTTATTGTTGTGATAGGAACCTGCAGCCATAGTATCTTTTACATGCAAAGAAATATCTGCTTCGTTGAGCGCTGTGACCATCCCCCCCTGTGCATAAAAAGTATTACACTCCCATGGAATATCTTTACAAACCACCAATACCTTTTTGCTTTTGGGCAACTGCAGTGCGGCATACAGTCCTGCAATCCCTGCACCAATGATCAATACATCATATTTATCCATCTGCTTATCCTTTCGATTGCGTCGTATTGTTTTGATCAGGCACATAGACCGGATCGGTTTTATATCCACAACCCGTCATTATCATACAGCAAAGAAATGCTATAATATATTTATGAAAAAAGCGCATGTTATTTTGTCTCATCTTACGTGTCAACCTCAATTTAGATTCTTAAAAAAACAGTCATGCTATAACAAATTTATTAAATTTCTAGGCACAATATACCAAAATGCTATTGCATTTGTCTACATCAAAAATGAAACACTCTTTGTGGCCACAACTCATCCCGCATTTAAAATGGAACTCAATTATAATAGAGATTTATTAAAAAGCATATTAACACAATTGCACACCCATGATACCGAATGCGCCTTTATGCAGGCACGCGAAATCATTGTTTTTCACAGTAAATACTATCCGGCCGAAGAGAATAAGGCGCTTATTTCGACCGTTCCGCACTATCAGGAGCGTTCAACATCCCACTTTGAAATCCAAACGCAAGATCAGACGCTCAAAGAGAAATTTGAACATATCAAAGAACTTATACGATGCAATCAACAATAAAAAATCTTCCTGCGTTAGCGGGCGTTTACCAATATTTTGATACCACAGGCAAACTGCTGTATGTAGGAAAAGCAAAAAATCTTAAAAGCAGAGTGAAAAGCTATTGGCGTTTTGCTCCGGAATTTGCACCAAACCCTACACTCTCCACACGAATTATCAAAATGCTGCATGAAGCATGTAACCTGGAATACATCATTGTAGAAACCGAAGAAGATGCCCTGATACTCGAAAACTCCCTCATCAAACAACTCAAGCCAAAGTACAATATTCTCCTAAGGGACGACAAGACCTATCCCTACATCTACCTAGATGAATCCCGGGAGTACCCGCGTTTTGAAATTACAAGAAAAATTATCAAAGGGAAAAAAATTACCTATTACGGCCCCTTCCCCAGCGGGGGGAAAGCGCTGTTTGACGCACTCTATGAAATCTATCCCTTGATACAAAAAAAATCATGCCTCAAAGAGGGCAAAGCCTGTCTGTTTTATCAGATTAAAAAATGCCTAGCGCCGTGTGAGGGCAAAATTTCCCCTAAGGAATATGGTCAAATTATAGAAGAGGCAAAATCCTCTATACACAAACGAAACAAACTTATCCTGGCGCTTGAAAAAAAAATGGCACAATTTGCCCTGCAAGAACGCTTTGAAGAGGCAGCAAAAATGCGTGATATGGTAAAATCGATTGCCTCTCTTGCTCCTGCATCCAATGTCGATCTGGCCAACTCTCTTGATGCGGACATTTTTGCAATACAAAACGGTGATGAGCGAGGTGTGGTCGTCAAACTTTTTATGCGTGAAGGAAAAATCATCTCTTCATCTTATTCTTATTTTAGGCATACACATATCTTTGATACCAACGAAGCATACAAACAAACACTTCTTGAATTCTACTCGCCCGATGTACCCCGGGTATGCAAAACCATTCTTGTAGCGCATACTTTTGAAGACAGCCAACAGATAGCCCATACACTCTCAATGCGATTTGATAAAAAAATAGAGATTCTTTGCCCCAAGCGCAGCCCGAAAGCCAAACTTATTGCATTGGCGATGCAAAACTGCGATGAACTGCTGCGCAAACAAGACAACAACACCATCATTGAACAAAAAATTGCAGATCTTTTTGGTTTGAATGTTATCCCTTATCGGACGGAAACGTTTGACAACTCTCATATGATGGGTGCGGCTACCGTAGGCGGCATGGTTGTCTGGAATGAGAACCATTGGGACAAAAAAGCTTATAGGCGCTACGAGCTTCACGAACGCGACGAATACGGACAAATGAGGGAATTGCTCTCAAGACGAATCGCCGATTTTGCAGAAAATCCTCCTCCCGATTTGTGGATACTCGATGGAGGACAAGCCAGCCTCAATCTTGCCGCACACCTTCTTAAAAAAGCTAAAATCAATCTTGATGTCATTGCCATTGCCAAAGAAAAACTTGATGCTAAAGCACATCGCGCCAAAGGTGCCGCAAAAGACCTTATCTATACATCCCAAGGCACAGTAGAGCTTCAAAGTTCAGACAAACGCCTTCATTGGATTCAAAGGCAACGGGATGAAGCACATCGCTATGCCCTCTCCTACCATCAAAGCAAAAAAAGAAAAGAAGATGTTCAAATCTCTCTACTCAATCAAAAAGGAATAGGCAGAGCCACACTCAAAAAACTTATCGATTATTTTGGCACATTCGAAGCCATCCAAAAAGCCTCCCCGGAAGAGCTGGAAAGCATTACAAATAAAAGCATTGCTCTCATTATAAAAAGTGATAAAAAGCTGTAACCCTTAAAAAAGATTCAATTTGATTATTAATTATTTATATTAATAGTTACGAATCTCATATTTTTTACTAAAAATCTTTTTGTTTCATTGTGCTTTTAGTTTACTTGTTATATGGTTTTGATAATTGGGTTTTAAACCGGGCACATTGCAACCCGACTAACATTGCTAAAACAAAATAGCTGAGAGAGAGGATATGAATGAATGCGCCTATTCCTATAAATGAAGAGTATACGTTTGAATTCGGTTTAATTGTAAGCTCTACTGATCTAAAAGGTATTATTATGCATGCCAATCGAAAATTTTGTGAAATTGCCGGCTACGCCAAAGATGAGCTCGAAGGACAAAATCATAACATTATCCGCCATCCCGATATGCCAAAAGCTGCCTTTCAAGGCTTGTGGGATACAATTAAAAAAGGAAAAGAGTGGACTGGGATTGTTAAAAACTTACGCAAAGATGGTAGATATTATTGGGTATATTCACACATCATTCCTATCAAATCCAGCGGTATTATTACGGGATACACAGCAGCAAGAAGGCCAGCATCCCCGAATGAAATAACAGAATCAACACTTCTTTACAAAGAGTTGCTTGAAAAAGAAAAAAATCAAAAGGAGTTCTTCGCATAATGTATTACATAACCAACCAAGAGAACGATATTATTGCTGTTGACAATAGTTTATTGCCCCTGCTGGGTGTTAAAAATTTAAATGAACTCTACGCCAAAATGGCGCGGGAAGAGATTGTATTTTTATATTTATCCGACGAGAGCGTTATTGTTGAAACTCCTTATGGTGAAAATAGCTACACCCTAAAAAAAACTGCCCTTTCGGGACTATTGGGTGCAATGACTTTGGTTGAACTTGAAGTGCCGGCCAACGAATCTTCTTTGGCCGCCAACACTGATAGGGAAACTTACACTTCAAAAACAGATGAAAAGGATTTGCTGCGCGCCAACGGATCAGATCTGCCAGATAGCTTAACAACTGAAGATATCTTCAATATTGACATTGACGACCTCAACAACAAAGATCTTATCTCTATCAAAGAATCTGCCGATCAAAATTTATCTGCGCCGCAAGAGAACAAGGAAGATCAACTGCTGCTTCTAGAGGATGACTCTATTCATATGGAGCTTCCACAAAAAGTATCTCTCCCGGAAAAAGAAAAAAATGATGATCTTTTCGATCTTATCCTTCCAAGTGAAGCAGATGAGCATATCTCTGAAATTCAAACAAAAGAACAACAAAAATTCAATGCCCAAGCAGACAGTGCGCCTGCGATCAATATCAATGCAGCACAGTTAAGTAAAAAAATCGGGATTTCTATTGAAGATTACAATATCTTTTTAAACGAATACATCGATACAGCGCTCATGCTTGAAGATGATCTTCAGGATACCGATACAAACAAACAAAAAAATGCTATTGAAACACTTTTGCATCTTTCCAATGTACTGGGAATATCCACGGCCGCGGACATACTTGCACAAATTGACAAAGCAGACGAAAGTGATAAAAAAACCCTTACAGAATCTTTTTATACGGTATTGTCCAGATTGACAACCTATGAACAACCGGAAGAAAGCCATGACAAATTCACTGCCGGCCCGGAAGTCGAAACTCACATGCAGCCTGAAATTCAAGCCCAATCTGCACAAGGTTTTGGAACCATTGACCTTAAAGATGTCAAACCAATTCATTTTGATTTTCAATTGGAGCAAGCAGCAAATGACTTGAATTTACCGGTAGAACTGATTAAGGAATTTGTGCATGACTTTATTGAACAAGCGCACACTGAAACACAAAAGATGCTAGAAGCATACCAAAAGGGTGATTTATCTGCTATCCAAAAAATTGGGCACCTGCTTAAGGGGGCTTCAAGCAATTTACGTATCGACCCCCTTGCGAATACACTCTATGATATACAGTTTTGTGAAGACAGTAGTCGTCTTGAGGATTTAATTAAACGATATTGGGGGCATTTTTTATCTTTTGAAACCCAAATAAATCTAACATCAAGATAAAAGGAATATCCAATGACCATACGCAATAAACTTAAATTAGCCGGATTGGTGCCGGTTGTACTGCTTATTCTGCTTTCGGGTTCTTTTTTTATAACTTCCTATTTGAACTTTGAAAAAGCCAATGCGTTAAAAACCGCATTGGAAAATAATGCAAAGCTTGCCGCCACGCTCTCAGAAGTTGGAAAAGAACGGGGGCTATCTGCACTCTATATAGGAAGCAAACAAAAAGAATTTTCAAATTTATTAAAAAATCAACGAGAGGCTCTGGATATATCCATTGGAGAATTAAGGGGGGGGCTTGTTGTTAAAAATACAAATTACTTGCCCATTATTGTGAATTTTTTTGAAAAAAACAATCAATTAAATCAATTACAATACCAAACACTTCTTTCGAATATTACAAAGCTTCCTGCCATAAGAGATGAGGTTGACAGCCCCGATGCAGATTTTAAAAAAATCTTTTTTGATATGTTTACAGCAAAAGTTGCTACGCCTATCTTGGACAATCTTCTACAAATCAATCATTATGCATTAAATACAGAGATAGCATCTCTCATCTCAACACTTTCCCAGCTTTATACGGCCAAAGAAAATGCGGGACTGGAAAGAGGCTTTGTTTCGCATTATATGACAAAAAAATCTCCCATGTCCTTTGAAGAAATGGCCCTGTGGGATCAATTTAGAACCAAGGCCAACCTCTTTGATATTAAACAAGTTACAAACGCTGATTTGCGTCATCAGCTAGAGGAACTATTTAATAGCCCGCAAGCCAAAGAGATGCTTGCAGGTTTGGCTGAAACCTCCTCTGCAATTCAAACAGATGTAGATAACGGAGACTATACAGAGGAGGTAATGGACTGGTTTTCGCTACAAACACAAAAAATTACACTTCTTGCCAAAGCAGAGCTTATGGTTTCCAATAAATTATGGGAAAAAAGTGAAATTTTTCTTTGGCAACAACTTCTGTTGCTTGCTATTGCTACAGCGATTTTATTCTTTGGTTTTATTTTGGCATATATTGGATACACAATAACCAGAGACATCACAAGAAACATTAAAGAACTTGAGGACGTACTTAACAAGGCTGTAGATGAGATGAAACAAGGCGGTCAATATCTTAGCTCCGACACTGCTGCCATCGAAAATATCGAGTTGGATACCCATGAAGGAACTAAAGAAGCCTACAAGTTCCTGGAAACACTCGTTGATACCGCCAAACAAGATAAGCTTATTGCACTCCGGGCCAATGAGGCGAAATCACTTTTCTTGGCAAATATGTCTCATGAGATTCGCACCCCCCTTAATGGTATCGTAGGATTTACGGAGATTCTAAGAGGTACGGAACTCACCCCTGAACAAGAGGAGTTTCTATCAATCATTGACAAAAGCTCTGAAAACTTACTAAGCATTATCAACAACATCCTTGATCTTTCAAAAATAGAAAGCAATAAAATCGAAATAGAAAATATCGTATTTGATGCCGCCGAAGAGTTTGAAAGTGCCGTAGAAACCTATGCCGTAGGGGCTTCAGAAAAGAATATCGATCTTAACTTCTATATGGACCCTGCAATTTCTCCTAAACTCAAAGGCGATCCGACCAAAATCAAAGAAATTCTTATTAATTTGCTCAGTAATGCCATTAAATTTACAAGTTATGGTGGCGAGATTAACCTCGAAATCAAAAAAATACAATCAAATAACGGAACAAGCGATATTAAATTTTGTATTCAAGACAATGGCATTGGTATGTCAAAAGACCAACAACTGCATATCTTTGATGCATTTTCGCAAGCAGACATTTCTGTAACCAGAAAATACGGCGGTACAGGGCTTGGGCTTACTATTTCCAGCCGGCTTGTTGAACTTATGGGGGGCAAACTTGAACTTGAAAGCGCAAAAGATCATGGCACAACATTCTATTTTACCTTACCCGTTGAAGAGGTCGAATCGATAGGATCAAGCTCTCAGCATGCGTTTAGTAATGTTACTATCTGTAAATACCAACAAGATATACCAACAAAACTTGATAGTTATCTAGAAGATTATTTCAAATACTTTGGCCCGTCAGTCAAACATTTTGAATCCGCAGGAGAACTAAAAGAGCTTAATGATCTTCAAGCGTGTAAAAATTACTGGATCGATATCGATAAAGCAAAACAAAACATTGTAGATGCATTGAGGAATATTGATAAATCCAAACTTATTATTATTGCAAACGTCACAAGCCGCAATATGCTAGAATCACTAGGCATCGCCAAAGAAAATGTTATCTATAAGCCTATTACGATTTCAAAACTAAAAGCGATATTAAACAAAGACATAAAAAAAACAGCTGAAACCATTAAAGAAGAAGCTCTGCTTGAGGCAAAATTTGTTGCCCATGCATTGGTGACCGAAGACAATATCATCAATCAAAAATTAATTAGAAGAGTTCTTGAAGATCATGGCATCACCGTTGATTTAGCCAACAATGGCCTTGAAGCATTTGAAAAACGCAGAAACGGAAAATATGATCTTATTTTCATGGACATTCAAATGCCTGTGATGGACGGCATAGAGGCAACACATGAAATTTTAGACTATGAAGAAGATGAAAAGATCCCTCATATACCAATCATCGCACTCACGGCAAATGCACTCAAGGGCGACAGAGAAAAATTTATGAGCGAAGGAATGGATGAATATATCACAAAACCTATTGAAACAAGTGAATTACTTTTTATTCTGAATAAGTTTTTATCTCACAAAGCAACAAAATCAATGATAGACAAATCAGCCCACAAAACACAAGAGGAACAAGGAAAGGAACCTCTTGAAAATACGGCTATCCTATCAAATCAGGACAACAGTGTTGTCGTGACAGAAGAAAACAATGAGCCCAAAATGATCCTCATTTCGAAAAAATTTCTTTTAGAGGGTAGAATTCTTGGCAAAATGATTGAAAATCTAGGGCTTACCTATAAGATTTTAGCTGATTTTGACCAACTCGAAAACGAACTCTCATCAGGCAAATACGATCTGCTGTTTACGGATGATTCGCTCATCAAAAAACAGATGGATACCTCGCATCAGAATGTACACGTTATCACAACAGCTGTAACCAAAGAAGAAATAGAAAATTTAATCAAAAAATATAGAGGATAATAAAAATGGCACTTAAGGTATTAATCATTGATGATGATTTCATCAACAGAAAACTATTGCAGACTCTTTTAAAAAAGCATCCCAATGTCACAGACATTCTAGAGGCAGAAAATGGGTCTGACGCTTTAGACATAGTCAAGAAGGATTCAGGCATTGATCTTATTTTGCTGGATATGGTAATGCCTATAGTAGACGGGATAGAGTTTTTAAAAATATTTAGATCGGATATGGCAAATGCACATATTCCCGTGATTGTACTTTCGACCGATGATACCAAAAAAACCGAAGCATTCAATAGCGGATCAAATGATTTTTTAACAAAACCCATAAAAGAAGATAAGCTCTTTGAAAAAATCGCGCAATGGTCTTAGTGGCCATTAAAATCCTTGGCGTATACACTCAAGGATTCTCTTTTTTATTCCATATTATACAAAAACCTCTTGCAATACATCTTCTATATTTGAAACCCCGATAATGCGGATATACTCTTTCACTTCAGCCGGAATATCTTCCAGGTCTCTTTCATAATTTTTGGCCGGTATCAATGCTGTTGTTACGCCGGCCTTATAAGCTGCTATAAGTTTTTCTTTAAGCCCGCCTATGGGTAATACTTTTCCCGTCAAAGTCACTTCACCTGTCATAGCCACTTTGTTGTTTATTTTTTTTCCGCTCAAAATGGAAGCAATAACACTCACCATTGCAATTCCTGCGCTAGGTCCGTCTTTGGGTGTTGCACCCTCCGGAACATGGACATGAAGATCGTAGCGCTTATATACTTCGCTTGCATCTACTTTTAATTGTTCTTCCTTTTCCTTGAAAGTAAGCGGGATCACCCCTTGGGAAATCTCCAGTTTGCCTTCATCTATAAGAATTTTCACTACAGAGTGTGCTATTCGTGCGGATTCCTTCATAACCTCTCCTAGGCTTCCGGTAAGCTGCAAAGCACCTTTTCCTTTGATCTTAATGGCCTCAATGGTCAATACATCCCCGCCTACCGCAGTCCATGCCAAACCATTGACGACCCCCACTTGGGGCTGGCTATCCACCAAAGAAATTTCAAAAACCTTCTTCTCTGCAAATTTTTTCAAATTTTTTCTTGTGATATTGACCTGCTCAATACTTCTGTCTTCCAAAAGAGTGCGTGCCGCTTTGCGCATCAATCCGGCTATTTTTCTTCGCAAATTTCTTACGCCGGCTTCCCTTGTGTACTCATCTATAAGCAATCTTAACGCTTTATCGCTTATGAAAAATTCTCTGCGTTTAAGTGCATGCTTTTTGAGTTCCTGAGGAATTAAATAACGCTTGGAGATTTCAAATTTTTCTTTTGGGGTATAAGAGTTTAACGCTATAAACTCCATTCTGTCTCGTAATGGCGCAGGGATACTTCCCACATCATTGGCTGTTGCAATAAATACAACTTTGCTAAGATCGATATTAAAATTGAGATAATAATCTCGGTATTTGCTGTTTTGTTCAGGATCAAGAATTTCAAGCAACACTGCGGTGGGATCCCCCCTCATGTTTCGCCCCACTTTGTCTATCTCATCAAGAACGATTACCGGATCCATGCTTTTTGCTTCTATGAGCCCCTGCACAAGTCTTCCCGGCATTGCGCCAACATAAGTTCTTCGGTGCCCCCTAAGCTCGTTAACATCTTCAAGGCCGCCCAGCGCTATACGCACAAGCGGCCTTCCGAGTGCTGTGGCTATTGAGTTTGCCAAGGAGGTTTTGCCTACTCCCGGAGGTCCTGCAAAACAGAGAATGGCTCCATCGGTCTCTTGCTGTTTGATACCTCGAAGCATTGCCAGTTCTCTTACGGAAAAAAACTCTATAATGCGCTCTTTTGGCTTTTCTAAAGAATAATGGTCTTTGTCCAATTCTTTGGAAACATCTGCAACGCTTAAACCTTTTTTTGTCATACGGCCAAAAGGCAATTCCAATACCCATTCAAGGTAACTTTGCAATACGTTGGCATCAGCACTTTCAGGATGCATCCGCGCAAAACGCTCCAACTGCTTGCTGACCTCTTTATAAGCACTTTCATCCAAATACGGCTTGAGGGCTTCCACTTTTTCTCTAAACCGCGCAATCTCCTCTTCCCTTTGTGTGTCTATACCCAATTCACGCTGTATCTCTTTAAGCTGCTCTCTGAGAAAATACTCTTTATTGGTCTGCTCGATCTTGGTATGCACTTTGGACCTGATCTCTCGTTGCACTTTGGCTGATTCTATTTCCGAAGTGACCACATCGATAAGCCCAAGCAACCTCTTTTCTATGTTTGTCTCTATATAAAGAGCATAGGCAGTCTCTTTGTCTAGCTTTAGCATCGAAGAAACCAAATCTGCAATGCGATTTGGCTCATCATTTTCTTCAATCGTGCGCACAAGATCTGCCGGGAAACGGCTGCTTAGTGTCGATGCCTGCTTGACTTTGTCCCGCAAAATATCCATCAGCGCATCAACTTTTAATTTCTCATACTCCTCTTGTTTGGTGATATCTATGATCGCGCGATTGAACGGGCCCTCTATCTCCTGAAGAATAACACCTCTTGCAAGCCCCTGAAAAAGTATCTTGACCCTTCCGTCAGGAATATGGACTTTGCGCATGATAGAGCCCACAACACCCACTTTATACATCGCTTCAAAATCTCTGCTGCCTTCTTTACCGGCAACAGAAGAAGTAACAAAAAGCAAAGAGTTGTTCTCCATTGCATTATCTGCCGCATCAATATCTTTTTGATGGGTCAAAAAGATAGGACTGATCATAAAAGGATACAAAAAAAGCTCATCTTCTACAACGATAGGTAAAGTGGCGGGAAATGCATCGTAATTGCTAAGTTGCATACTGTGGCTCCTAAATTAAGTATATTTTTTGGTAAAGATTGGATATACCATATGAAATTTAATATGTCTACAAACCAATCTCTTGACTCATGCCAAAGAGCAAAAACAATCAATCAAAAATTTTGCCTACAATTCCTTTTTCAGGAGGCGTAATATCGGTCATTCCTATGATGGAATTGCTGTTTTTGTCTCTATAGATTTTTGCCGCATCCTCTTTTCCGGTACGGTCATACAGTGCAGCAATATTTTCATTGAGCAAATACTGGCTCATGTGAAGCCTGATTAGTATATGATTCACCAAAGGCAAATAGGGAGAACCCGGATATCTATAGCTGTATTTATTTGCTTTCTCAATACTGTCCATAATCAGCTTTTGATCTTTATAGACATCTTTGATGCCCAAAAAAGATGCCTTTAGCTTGATAAAATCGATATATTCCCTATTTCCTTCTTCGCCAAAACGCTTGTTGTATTCGTCCAGATAATAATCTGCCAAAAGATATTCTTCATTGTCCATATGTGCATAGGCAAGCATCAAGTTGGCCGTAGGCATCAAAGGAGAACGCATATGTTCACTTTTAAGTGAAATATAATACGCATCAGCCTTATCAAGATTCCCGCTGGCAATACTGCTTCCAATATGTTTATACCAATAGAGTGCCGGCTTATTAAATTCCTTGACAGCTTCTGAATCGCCGCATCCCACAAGTAAAAATGCCAAAGCCATACTTGATAAAACTATTTTTTTCATATCTAACATATTTATATACCTCATCATAGATCTAATTATATGTATCATAGCTCAAAGTATGTAAAAAACGTATTAGGTTTTTACATACTTTGAGCCTTTGTTGTCAAAAAATCACTTCACCTTCTCTACTTTAGGAATTTGGTTGCCCATCAATATAGGCATATCCTGTTTCGTTTTCTATAATAATACTGAAGGGCATAAAACTATTGTCATCAAAACTGAAGGTTAATTTGCAATCCGTTTGCATCACGGTCGCATAATCAGGAATATCTGACCCCGTGACACCTGTATGCGGACGCCCCATATAGTCAAAAGCAATATGTTGAGCAGCATTACTGCATCCCCCCGAATAGATAATGTTGCCTTCGGAAATACCAAACTTCTTTGTAATAAAAATATTGGGCGATATATTATTTTGCAATGTCATCTCACACTTTTGATTGTTATTGCCCATCATAGGAAGGCCATTGGCAGGATCAAGTGCTGCTTCCTGATCATTGACATCGATATCGCCCTCTTTGTCTTTATCCGATCCAATAGCATAAAAAATGCCATCATCGCTGCATCCCTCAAATCCTATGCGCCAAAATGAACGCTGCCATCGCCCGTCACTTGGATCTGATACATTGTCCATCAATGCCATATGCTGCGTGTAACGAATAGCGGACAGGATACTATCGGCTGCTTCTTGTCTTATATCCCTGTTAAGCCTGGGAAGCGCCAATGATGCCAAAAGACCCAGCACCACAATCGCCATCGTCAACTCAAGCATAGTAAACCCTGCTTTTTTCATACTTTACCTCTCTTTGGAGTCGATTTGTATAGTATAGCACAAATGACAAAAAGATAAAAATGCGACTTCCCCGCCACATCTATCATTCTTGACGGCTTTAAGAAAATATAAAACATTAAAATTCTATAATCAAAAATAAAGATCGTTTAATCAAACTTTTCTTTGTTTGCGCGATGCGAAGGGAAATAAAATGAAAGCAATTCGAATATTGTCACAATGGGCATTCGTCGTAATTAGTATAATAAATATACAAGTTTATGCAGCTAATTTTCGCATTAATGATGTTTCCATAACTGAGGGAAACAGCGGAACACAAAATCTCAATTTTACCGTTTCTATCGATGCATACTGCCGTAGAAATGTTACCTATCGTGTAGATTACACAACCTCTGATGTCACTGCTACAGCAGGAAGTGATTATACCGCACAAAGCGGAACGATAAGCTATAGTCGCACCAATAACCAATCATCCGGTACTTGCGGCACAAGAAGTATTACCATACCGATTCAAGGTGATACTGACTTTGAAACAGATGAAACATTCACAATAACACTTTCAAACCCCTGGAGCAGCAGCTCCACCTATAGGGCTTACATTACCGACAGATATGGAACAGGAACGATTCTAAATGATGATATCGATCCTTCTACCAACGGCCGTCTTTTTGAGATGCGTTTTGGCACCAACATCGGCGGAAATCTTAAAGTCATCGGTAATACCATTTTAGTAGGAGACCAAACCAGCTCCCTTACGAATGCGGATTTGGATTTGCGTTATGCTGATATTGACGGAAATAGCGCTACTTTTAACTCTTCAAGCGCCACGCTTGAAGACAGCGACATTGTCGATCCCTCAAAGGCAAAAATAATTTGGGCAGGACTCTACTGGCAAAGCTACCTGCATAGATGGGACAACGGTTTTGGAGGATCGGCCAATAATCCCTACCGCGATACAGGGTGGACTGTAGAAGAAATTGAAAATACAATCAACAATCAAACAATTTTATTTACGGCCCCCAACGGTGTTACCTATACCATTTCGCCTGATCAAACTGATATGATAGAGGCAAGTACAGCCAATTATCCAAACCGTGGCTATAGCTGTTTTGCCAATGTGACCGATCTCGTGAAAAATCAAAACCCTTTGGGGCAGTATATTGTTGCCAACATCCCCGCCCAAGAGGGAGACACACGGGGCTACACCTACAATGACGGCCTTGGGAACTATGGAGCATGGACACTGGTCGTTGTCTACAGCAACCCCTCTGATCCTGATGGCAAAAACCGCAATATCTCTATCTTTGACGGATATCAAAAACTTGAAGCAGCTTCAACTGCCAATATGTCTATCCCTCTTAGCGGTTTTTTAACCCCCAAAAGCGGCACCATAGACTCAACACTTTCTGTCTTTGCCGGTGAAGGAGACAGAAATATCGCCGGGGACTTCATGCGTTTTACCAATGAAGCGGGCACAACCTATACATTCCCCTCTACAACTTCAGGAACAAATTTTTTTAACTCTTCTATAGCAAACGTACCCACGCGCAATCCAAATCTTGCCAACAACAACGGAATCGATATCCACACCAACCAAGTAGGCGATTCGAATGGCGGTCCGGGCATTATCCTCAACAACCAAAGCTCGGGAACAATTAGACTGGGAACAACACAAGATACCTATTTCCCGAGCATGATAGCCTTTGCCACAGAACTTTATAGGCCAAATTTTTGCTATGACTATACTGTACGAAAGAACGATTACACTATTAGTTCGGACAACAGGGATATCTCAACGATAGGCGAAGGATTCCTTACCATCAATCCTTCCATACGAAGCATGGAAGGAGATTTTGATCTTTTTGCATCAAAACTGAAACTTCGACTTACTCCCGCAGACCGGGTACGCTTTACAGGGGCACAATATTCACCTGATACGGTCAACATTCTTATACCGGCGGTACACACCTTGGCTTCAACGTCTCAATATCCTGAAATAGGGATTGGGTCTGGGGTAGGCGAATATCCGACAAATGGAGGAGTTATAGGATCATTTGAACGATATTTTGCCGAATTTAAATATGATTTTTTATTCAATATATTTAACGGCCACTTTGAGATAGATCTCAACGCCAGCATTGATTTTGGGTCCGGCCCTGTCAATTTCTTGTTTTCTTCAGAAAACAATTCGCTTCCAAGATGTGAACAATCGCCTGTTTACTGGCCTCAATGGGGCATATTCAATATTGAACGAACCGACAGCGGCTCTTTC
Source organism: Campylobacterota bacterium (assembly GCA_030836805.1). GTDB lineage: Bacteria > Campylobacterota > Campylobacteria > Campylobacterales > Sulfurovaceae > Sulfurovum. Next base: position 15,704 of record JAUPLS010000087.1, read on the forward strand.
GATCCGATTTTGCAGGCCGATCAAAGATTTACATTATATACTCAAGTTGCAGGAAGAGATTTTGACTTCTCTGTCGTTGCTTATGATGGGGGCAGCAGCACACCTCCTTACAGCCAGGAAACAAGTGTCGCCGGCCTCACGGTAGATGTCGAATTAATTGACGCCTCACCTTATGATGACTATGGATCTTTTTTTAAATGCAATAATCCCATTCCAAATATCATTCAACAACTGCCCAATGGTGAAACAAGCCAGTTTGTAACATTCCCCTCATCAGGGGCACAAAGGGTAGACCTAACAGAAAACGATGATTTCAGAACAAATACTGCCCTAAAAAATGCTGCGTTTAGGATATGGATACTTGTTGATCAAAACAATACCATCATTCCTCACACTTGCACAAAAGATGATAATGCTTGTTTTGAAACCATTTACACTTCTTACTTAGAAGCCGGAGACGCAGAAGGCTACTGTACAAACTGCAGCAGTTATCCAGGGGGGTGCTATGCTTGTCTTCGAAATTATTTTGCAAAAGCTATATGCTCAAGGGATAACTTTTCCGTCAGGCCTGCATCGTACCGCATAAGTATTTCTGATACCAACGAATCAAATGCATTAAATTCTCCTCACGTATTACTAAACACCAATCATGATACGGGAATTACCTCCGTACTTGCTGCTGAATATTTATACAAAATTGATGCCAATGCGACACAATTTAATTCGGATAATTTCGCTAAACAATATAACAGAAATTTTTACACCCCTTCAAATATTGATCTTGTATCTCAATTCAAATTCCAAAATACTTCAGGCAGCAATTGCGCCGATACAAGTGATCACGATATTGGTGTGCGCTTTGAAAATGGGCAGATATTCGGAACGTTTAATGGTACTTCGCCTTCCCTTGACTCAAATAATCTTCAAAGTCATTCTAATGTCGGAAATTATCGTTATCATATTGAAGACAACAACTGGACAATCGTAGATCAACAAAGATATCCTCATAAAACATTCAAAAGCATGGATGACTGTATTCCAAACCAGGCTTTCATTGCTTCTGCTTCTGAAAAAAATATAAAGATGGGATGCAAAATCGACTCCGAACTTACCTATGAAACACAAATACACAAAGATTTACCTTTAAAATTTGAGCCTTACAGATTTGATCTTTCAAGAATAGAAATGAGTTTGCCAAATCCAAATATCAACACCGTCTATACCAACGATCTTAATACTTCAAATATATTGGATCGCGCCATGGCAGTTCATTTTACCGGCGAACTAATTGCTCAAGGCAAACAAGAAACACAGCTGAGTAATTTTACAAATGGCTGTGCAGCAAAACCCGTTATATTTGATATCAACAGAACCATGACAAGAAATAATAAGCCCATTGACGAACAGAGTATATTAAGTATCGATCTGGTTACTGCCAATCCGAGCCGAAATATTTATTTGCAAAGATATGACAGCGAAACCACAACCCCTGCTCTTCGATATAGCCTAGCAAATAGCAACATCGATTCAAGCACGCAAATAACAATCGCTCGAGAGCAATTTCAAGATGACAACAATGGCTCCGCCAATGTCAATCTGGATTTTAATTTACAAAGAATCAGTGATCAAGTCATGAATCCCATCAACATTGCATTCATTGCAAAAGAAGCAAATTCTACCGCAGCAAGCTCAAATGCACATATGATCTCAAACTATATACCCGAAGGAAATGCAACCATCAATCAATCTGTGATATTCCTATATGGACGCATTGCGCCAAGCAGTGCAAATCCGTACATCGTGCCTCCAAGCCAATCTCAAACAATAATTCCAATGTATGCAGAAGCCTATTGTGAAGGATTGGATCAAAACATGACAGAAATAAACTGCAGTCTCTATGGACTTAATATCACAAGTCTCAGAGATGACGGTGTCTGGTGGACTAATGCCAACCATAGCTCAACTCAAGGAGACGGGCAAATCGAAAGCTTAACTGATGCGCAAGGCGGCACAGGGCTTAGTATTGTACCAAATGGTACACCTAATCCTATAGATCTTACCAATCCGACCAATATCACCGTAACCATAGGCAATATCAATCGCCCTTATACAACAGTTATTCTTGTAGTACCGACTGTGCCTTGGCTTGGCTATAATCCTTATGGTATCCTCAATCCGATTGTAGATTTTCTCGGGGGTGGCGGCTGGACAGGCAAAGGAAATACGGGCATGATTGTCGATACCAATGCAAGCTATGACGATATTAATTATCGTATAGAGTGGTAAAGAATGAAAAAAATACAACATTTATTACGACCGCGTCCTGCAATTGCAATGATAGAACTTATCTTTGCAATTGTTGTCATCGGCATTACGCTTTTAAGTGCTCCATTGGTACTCGATCAAGCCATCCGAAGCAGTACCGTTGCTATGCAACAAGAAGCTATTGCGGCAGCCGGATCTCAAATAGGTATGATACTAACCATGCATTGGGACGAAAGAGACAGCAACGCTACTATAGGATATAACATACTCAATGTCGCAACGGGTGATGGAGAGCTAGTCAATGGAGTGCGGGATCTTAACACCAGCTATTCCACTCGCAGATTCAATACCATAGCCGGATTTACGGATGCAACACCCCCGATAAATTTCGGCAGCAATATAGAACCTCAAGATTTTAACACCAATGATGATATTGATGATTTTGATGGATCTTCTCAAAACCTTAACCTTTATGCCTCAGAAATTGCGACTTTAACAGATAATCAAGGAGAATACCTCGATACAAGCATCACAATGACAAACACTATAGCTTATGGTACCGATATAGCCAATTATGCAAACGATCCCCTAGCATTTAACAACCCTTTTTTCACATCAAATACCTCAACCAATATTAAATTAGTCTCAGTTAGACTAACGAGCGGATCAGGTCAAGAAGAACACAACAAATCAATTGTGTTGAGTGCTTTTGCCTGCAATATTGGGACAGCCAGGGCAAATGTTATACTTTTGCCATAAAGGAAATTCATGAAATATATTATATGCCGTAAAGCCTTTAGCTTGCTAGAGATTCTGTTTGTCATCGTGATCTTGGGGATTGTGGCTTCCATAGGTTCAAATATTATTGCCCAGCTATATGAAAACTATATAATCCAAAAAGCTATGCATAGTGTTTCACTTAAAACAGAACTTGCCATTAACCAAATCGTCAATAGGCTTACCTATCGCATAGGAAACTCCGTTATTGCAAGAAAAGCCGATGGCACTTTTATTCCGCTTCAAGATATTAATTATGGTGTAACCAATACTGATAATGCTATCCTGGAATGGATTGGTTATGACTATGATAGTTTTGCCGCACAAACCTCACCAGGATGGAGCGGATATGCCAACATTGCTGCCACCGCTGCGCCCAATATTTCTACTCCAGGCTCCGAACTAACCTTTACCTCTACGGTCATAAGCAACCTTTCGGGAGGCAACCCGGTGCTTGCCTTGCTTTTTTCTTTGGGCGATCAGCCTGATATGAGCATTATAAACCCTAATTCTCGATGTTTTGGTTATGATGGAAATACCAGTTGCATTCATCAAGTAGGCATTGTGAATGATACTACTTTAAATACAAATAGAGCTGCTTTAACAGCGAGCATTTCGGATCATTATAAGTTAGCATGGAGCGCCTATGCTATTGTGCCTGTAAATGCCAACGCCCTTTATAGTGACACCAGAGATGGTGCTGTCGTGGCAGAAGGAACCCCTCAATCTTTTGACCTCGAATTAAGATATAATTATCAGCCGTGGGCGGGGAGTCAACATGCAAATGCTATGCGCTCAACACTGATACGCAATGCAACCTCCTTTAAGTTTTCAGAACAAGGAGGGACCATAAGAATCAAACTTTGTGCCACAGAACGCGTGGGTAACCTCAACACCTCCACCAATGTCTCTGTCTGCAAAGAGAAAGTGGTGATACGATGAGACAGGCATTCTCTATGTTTATTGCGATCGTTGTTGTGGTTCTAATGGCTTCAATCACCGCCTTAGTCATGAGTCTTTCCGGAAAGATTGTCAAGGAAACCACAGCACAGTACCGCAAAGAACAAGCTATGCTGCTTGCTAAAAGCTACACCGAGTTTGCCATTCTTGCCATACAAGGGCACAATATGCAGGCCAACGGTTGCTTAGAAACAATTACCGGCATTATCAATTCTACCGTATTAAATCAAGCAAATCCTGATGGCGCAAACAAAGGAGAAGGATATAAAGTGACTGTACGGATACAATACATTGGTTTACCTGCAGATATAGCCTGCGCCGTCAATACTCCCTCAACTTCAGGAGATACTTCTGTGTTGGTAGATGTTAATGTGCGATATAAAGATCCGGATGCAATTGATGTTGGCAGTGCACCTTGGATAAACTTTAGCAGAAGAACACTTCAAAGGCTTTAGTTTTATTTACTCTTCATTAAGCTTCTTAAGTTACAATTAAGAAGGATATTTGCTATCCGTATCTTTTTAAATGCCTGAGCCAAAGGCGAAGGTTTAGTAAGATGAGTTGCTGAGGGGTCAAACCCCTCAGCAAAAAGAAATAAATTAAAAACTAAAGGATTTATCATGAATAAAAGTATTACAGGAAGACATTTTGAATTGACCGAACCTATCAAAGATTATGCAGATATTGCACTTGAAGGGCTCAAAAAATATAATCTTGATATCATATCGGCAAATACAGTCATTGCGGCAAATGAAAAAAGTGGAAAAAAAGGATTTGCCGTAGAATTCATTTTAAACCTGAAAGATAAGAATACGATCGTCGTGACCCAGATGGACAAAGATGTGTATGCCGCGATCGATCTTGCGATCGAAAGGGTTAAAAAATCACTCAGAAGATTTTCTGACAGGATCAAAGATCATAAGATCATGAGTTTTAAAGACCTTGGAGAAGGCGCAGAAGCGGTAGGAGAACTCACCGCAGAAGAGGTAGAGATCGTTCCTATGGACTTGGAACTGCACAAACCGCTTGAGTTTGATGAAGCCATCGATACGCTCAGAGCAGAGAAAAAAAGACAATTTATCGTCTTTAATGACCAAGAAGGACAAATGCGCGTTATGTACAAAAGGGCTGACGGAAGATTTGGACTTTATTAATAGGACGGCGGATTGGCTTATATGCTAATCTCGCCTACCTCTAGGTATCATTTTTAAAACTCTTATATCTTTTCTTTTTATTTCATACTTTCTATTCTATTTTTTGCCTTTTTAACGAACGCTTCATCTTGGGCTAAATCCAGCCACTTAAACTTCTGGCCGCTCTGAATGGTTCCGTCAAGAATATCGCCGCTGTTACGAAACTGCAAATCAAGCTTGGCGATATCAAAACCATTCGTAGTCTGCGCAAACCGTTCCAGTCTCATATTTTCAGTTTTGGCATGACTGTAAAGATAGCACCAGCTTTTTAATCCATTGCGGCCCACTCTTCCTCTAAGTTGATGCAGTGTCGCAAGCCCCAGCCTTTCAGCCCCTACTATCACGATCAATGTCAATCTTGGCAAAGAGATACCCACTTCCACCACTGTTGTGGCCAAAAGAATATTTCCCTGTTCTCTAAACTTCAACAATACCTCTTCTTTTTCTTTGTCCTTGCCGTGGGTCACATACACACCCTCAAATCGCTCTTCCCAAAATCCCCTCGCTTCTTCCAAAGACTGATAAGGCACTTCGCTGCTCTCTTGAACCAAAGGATAAATAATGAGCACTTGATGTTTTTGTGCGACCTCTTCTTTTATATGTTTCAGCAAATGCCCAAAATCCTGCTTCCCTATAGTTTTTGTCGACACCTCTCTCTCAAAAGGCGTCGTTGTGATGAGACTTACATCGATCAACTCGGATTCCATCATCGCCTGTGTTCTCGGAATGGGGGTGGCGGAAAACTGGATAAAATGCGGCTTTTTCTCTTGGCTGCCCACAAGTGATTCTAGCCTTTGGCGCTGCTTGCTCCCAAAGCGGTGCTGCTCATCTACCATCACTAAAGCCGCTTGAGGTAAGTCTTCTTTATAGAGCAGCGCATGGGTACCTATGATAAAATCTGCCTTTTTATATTCTCCTTCTTCTTTTCCCTGCATCACTAAAGCAGTTTTGATTTTTTTTGGCAAATATTTGCATGCCTCTTCATAAAGCTGCAATGCCAAAAGTGAGGTGGGCGCCATCAAAATACTTTTATAGGGGTGTGCCATCATCGCACCGGCGAGCATCACCATTGTCTTTCCAGACCCCACATCCCCCACCACCATACGCTTGGCGGCTTTATCTTTTCTGGCCATATCTCTTTGTATCTGATCGATCACTTGATGCTGCTCAGGTGTTAAAACAAAAGGAAGATTTTCCACAAAAGAATTAATTTCTCCCCCCAATGCATACAAGGCAGGGAAATCGATACGTTTTCCTCTGAGTTTTTTAAGATGGTTGTAAGCTTCTATGAATTTAAGCACCATCACATTCTGCGATATCCATCTCCCGTCTTGAAATATATCTTCCTTTTTTCTGGGGAAATGAATACGCATCATGGCTGCTACTTCATGGCTCTCCAGCCCTTCGCCATAAAGATTTTTCTCATTGATATAGCACGCCATCAATGCCTGCACTTCTTTCTCTTTTAGGACTGTTTTATAGACAGGGATAATTTTCCCTGCCTCCTTGATAGATTTAGGCTGAGACATTTTCAAATGTCCTTTATAGGCCTCAAGACGTCCTTGAATGACATGATCACTTCCGATTGAAAATTGTTTATGATGATAAGGCGTTGAATGAAAAAAAATGGAAGAGAGTTGTTTTCCTGTGTGCACAAGCCTAAACTGAACACGCAGCTTTCCTGCAAATACACTCACGTCCTCCACTTTGGCCTCAAGGGTATTGATTTTGCCAATTTCCAAAGAAGAAGAAAGTGTGGTGTCCGCGTAGGAAGCAGGAACAAGAAGAGCAAGATCAAGCAATGTATGGATTTTGAGTTTTTTAAAAAGTTGTTTTGCTTCTTCCATACCCCACTCCGTTCACATCAATAATTAACAAGTCACAAGTCATAATTAATGCTTGCGGGATGCAATACCCCACAATGTTTTTGTGATGTTCATTATACTGAAGACTTTCAGAAAACATAGAAAAAGATGTCAAATTGACAAAAATATATTGATATGGGGCCCATAAGGCCTTTCAAAAATTATCAATGCTTAATTTTTATTTTTTACATCTTTGGTTACGATGCTAAAAGTAAGATCCGCAAGCTCTTTGTGCGCCTTAATAAAAGTATTCATTTCTTCCAGCGTTACTTTTTCTATCTTTTCAAGCTGCTCTTTGTTAAATCCTAAAGGCCTGCCATAATAAAATTCTTCAAAGGCACGGTTAAGTCTTTGAGAAAGTGTTTCTGTGCGAAGCGGTTCGCTTCCCAGTAAAAATTTCTTTGTGTCATCGAGTTCTTTTTGGGTAATTCCTTCATTAACAAACTCATTCACCACTTGCTGCACCAAGTTTTTACTGGGAAGCGAACCGCTTCGTACAGAAACACTTTCTCAAAGACTTAACCGTGCCTTTGAAGAATTTTATTATGGCAGGCCTTTAGGATTTAACAAAGAGCAGCTTGAAAAGATAGAAAAAGTAACGCTGGAAGAAA
>JAUPLS010000088.1 GCA_030836805.1 Campylobacterota bacterium
AGCACTGTCTTATCCTTGAATTGGTAAAAGATGTTTCTGAGCTTGAATACATACGCTATATGGCAAGAAGAATAAATGAGCTTCTTAAAGCATTTTATGCACAACGCAATCTCACTTTAGTCGACTTTAAATTGGAGTTTGGACGCGACATCAATGGCAATATCATTCTTATCGATGAATTGAGTCCGGATAACTTTAGGCTCTGGGATAGCACCAGCGGTGAAAAGATGGATAAAGATAGATTCAGACAAGGCCTGGGCGGGCTCAAAGTGGCTTACGAAGAAGTACTTAACAGAATACTTGGAACAAAGTAGCAATTGAAATTAAAAAACACAAAAGCATTGTGAATCTCAAAATGAAATTCTCAGCAAAACAGAAAAAAATTAAATCATAAACAGGGGAAAAAAATTAATGAAAGCTATTGTAAATGTATTTTTAAAAGAAGGTGTACTTGACCCGCAGGGAAAAGCTGTCCATCACGCACTTGCTTCACTTGGCTTCAATGATACAAAAGACGTCCGAGTGGGAAAACAAATAGTTCTTGAGCTTACAACAACTGATATGGCCAAAGCAGAGGCTGAAGTTAAAGAGATGTGTGAGACTTTGCTTGCAAACACTGTTATTGAAGACTATAGCATAGAGATAGCATAATGAAAGTTGCCGTACTAAGATTTCCGGGAACAAACTGCGAGTTTGATACGCAGTATGCATTTGAAAAGCTGGGCCACACAACCGAACTTGTATGGCACGAAGAGGTGACATTGCCGGAAGGAATTGACTTAGTAGTCGTTCCGGGCGGATTTTCCTATGGTGATTATCTCCGCTCGGGCTCTATCGCAAGATTTTCGCCCATCATGCAAGCAGTGAAAATCTATGCAAGCCAAGGCGGCAAAGTGCTTGGTATCTGTAATGGTTTCCAGATCCTCACCGAAGCAGGACTTTTGCCCGGTGCACTCAAGCGCAACAATAACCTTCATTTTATCTCCAAGTATCAAAATCTTTGTGTCGTCAATAACGATAATGCTTTTTTAAACAAATGCGATAAAGGCGAAGTACTCAATATACCCATTGCTCATGCCGACGGGAATTACTATATTGATGAAGCAGGATTTAAAAAACTTGAAGAAAATGGTCAAATTTTGCTTCGCTATTGCGACGAAAAGGGAAATCCTGTTGTTGTAAACGGCTCTGTGTCTTCTATTGCAGGTATATGCAACGAGGCTAAAAATGTATTTGGCCTTATGCCTCATCCCGAACGCGCCCTAGAATCTACTCTTGGCTCCGAAGATGGCATAAAGATGCTTAAAGGTTTTGAATCCTAATGTCTGTATTTCGTTTTTTTTGGGCGACATGGAGTTGTATTTTGATTTTCACTTCTTTGCTTAATGCCCAGAGTGAATATAAATATAGCTATGTTCCCAAAAAGGTCTATGAAAACCAGATCTTTCCTGTTACCATCATGGCTACAAGAGAGCAAAGCACCGATACTCCTGTGTTCACCTTTGATTCAAGCAGCCCTACACAGCCCCTCTTTAAAGCACCGCTTAATGTTAAAAATGGGGGTGACAACTTTTATACATTTTATTTTAAAGCCTCAAAAACCGACATACATATCCCAAAACTCTTTATCGCCTCGGGCACCCATGAGACTTTTCTTTCAGAGCAGACAATCTTACTGGCTAAACTTCAAGGCAGAAAAGATTTCTCCGGTGTGCTTGCAGCTGATATGAAGATCAGAAACAACCAAGTTTCCAACTATGACGAAGCCCATCATTTGCTTACACTTTCGATTGAAGCTTACGAAGCAAATCTTGAGGATATGCAGCTTAAAAATGTCATAGAGTATGGCATTGAGGATGTTAAACGTGATCAAGCAAAAGTACAAGCTGAGTTTTATGTGGTCCTCCCGCTTTCACAAAAAATGCTCACCTTTACCTACTTTAACACCATCAAACAACAGTATATTTCTTTTGAAATACCTGTTGAACTTGCTGATGCTTCCATCTCCACCCAATCAGATCTCAATCCTCAAGAAGACAGTTTTGAAGAGCTCAAAAAATATGTTTTTATTTTTTTGGTACTCTTTTTTCTTTTGATGTTTATCATTAAAAGAGATTTTTTCTATCTGGTGTTTGGTACTGTTTCACTCATTACGCTATTGACCTTTTATATACCACACAAAAAAATATGCGTAAAACAGGGTGCTTCACTTTATATTCTGCCAACGCAAACCAGCACCATTAGCACCAAAACAAATAAAGAATTTGAAGCGATGCTGCTTGGAGAACGCGGGGAATTTAAAAAAGTTGAGTACCAAAAAGGAATCATAGGATGGATCAGAAATGAAGATCTTTGCGAAAATTAGATTTTTTTGGGGTGCAATTGTTATTGCATTTGTAGTGGGCGCATTAATGATACCCTCTATCGTGTTTTTCAATAAACACAAAGGCATTATCATGCACAAACTCAACCGCGTCATTCTCTTCTTTTTGGGTGGCAAATTAGAGCAGGAAGGGGAAATTGACACCGCTGCGGATATGTACATCATGAACCATCAGGGTATCATCGATATCATTGCTATGGAGGCTTTGCAGACTAATCATTTGCGCTGGGTGGCAAAAAAAGAGCTATTTAAGATACCTTGGTTTGGCAATTTGTTAAAATTTGGGGACATGATCTCTCTAGATAGAGAAAATAAGGCCGGCTTAGTAAAACTGCTCAAGGATGTCAAAGAATCCAGAGATACAAAGGATAGAGCCGTTGTGATCTTTCCCGAAGGCACCAGAGCAAAAGGACAAGCCTTGCTTCCTTTCAAACAAGGGACCAATATGGTTGCCAAAAAATTAGGCTTAAAAGTCCAACCCGTAGTGATCACAGGAAGCAAGCATCTCATCAACGAACACGATAAAACAGGACATAATTCTACAATCAGATTCCACTTTCTTCCTATGATTAATGTCAAAGAAGCCGAGGATGAATGGTTTATCGCAGTGCAAAAAGAGATGCAAAAGGTAATAGACCATGAATACGCCCATAATTATCGTGTTCGTTGATATACCGGCGAAATCTACCCTATTTCCATCAACTAATTATCATAAAAAAGGAAACCGATGTCAACCATCACCAAAGAAATAGAAAAACACATTAGAATACTCGTAAGGCCTCTAAGGGACCAAGAAGAACTTGATGTCATACTTAGAGCAAGGCTTACAAAAAAAGAATACAAACTCTTAAAAGCCTGGGCTAAAGAGACATCCGTACAGGAGATATCCGCCAAACTCAATCTCAATGAAGAACAATACGGCGAACTCTCTGCAAAACTGATCAAAAAACTCAATCAGGAAAAACTTAAACAAGAACTGATGTTCTAATGTTTTTAAACTCCAACCAAAGTTGGAGTTTAAGTTTTTCTTGTCTGTTTTAATTCAAATTCGCTGACATTCTGAATGGTTTGCAGCACACTATCCGGATTAAGGCTGATAGAGTCTATTCCCATTTTTACCAGAGTTTCTGCCATCTCGGGATAATCCGAAGGACCCTGGCCGCAGATGCCGCTGTGACGATGGTTTCTTTTTGCTCCTTCAACGGCCATTTGGATCATCTTCATCACCCCTTCATCGCGCTCATCATAATCAAACGAAACAATCTCGCTATCTCTGTCGACGCCTAATGTCAATTGCGTAAGATCGTTGCTTCCGATACTGAAACCGTCAAACAGCTCGCTAAAGGCATCGATTTGAATCACATTATTGGGTATTTCGCACATCACATATACTTTAAGGCCGTTTTCGCCTCTTTTGAGCCCGTATCGCTCCATTGCTTCAAGTACTTTTTTGCCTTCATCGACCCGTCTGCAAAAAGGAATCATCAAAATGACATTATCAAACCCCATCTCTTCCCTTACCCGTTTCATAGCACGGCACTCCAAAGCAAAGGCTTCCTCGTATGCCGGATGGGTATAGCGGGCAGCCCCCCTAAATCCTATCATGGGATTTGCTTCTTCAAACTCGAAAAAAGTACCTCCCAGCAAAGAAGCATATTCATTGGTTTTAAAATCGCTCATGCGAACTATGCATGGCTTTGGATAAACGGATGCTGCAATAGTAGCCACCCCCTCAGAGAGCGTTTTGATAAAAAAATCATCATTGCTTTTATAGGCAGAAGTAAGATACGTAAGGGATTTTTGCGTTTCTTCATCGGTTTTTTGGGGATGCTTAAGCGCCATTGGATGGGCTTTGATGGAAGTATTGATGATAAACTCCATTCTGGCAAGCCCTATCCCGTCCACAGGAAGCGAAGCAAGAGAAAAAGACATATCCGGATTGCCAAGATTCATCATGATCTGTGTTTTGGTTTTCGGCAGAGCATTCAAGTCTATCTTTTGAATTTCATAATCCAATATACCTTCATAGACAAGGCCCACTTCTCCTTCTGCGCAACTTACTGTAATTGCCTCTGCATCTTCCAATATTTCCGTTGCATTTTTGGCTCCCACTACCGCAGGAATACCCAGCTCCCTTGAAACAATCGCAGCATGGCAGGTTCTTCCTCCGCTATTGGTAACAATAGCTGATGCGATTTTCATTAAAGGTTCCCAATCGGGGCTGGTGGTTTCTGCGACGAGCACATCACCTGATCTAAACTTATCAAGTGTACCGGTATCGGTTATTTTGCATACCCTTCCGCTTCCGATCTTGGTACCTACGGCATGCCCTTTTACGAGAACCTTAGCATTTTTTTTAAGACGATAAAGCTCTGCAACATTCTCTTTTTTTTGAGACTCAACCGTTTCAGGACGGGCCTGCACAATATAAAGCTGTCCGTCCATACCGTCTTTTGCCCATTCTATATCCATAGGTTTGTACGCATTTGCTTTTTGAGAATAGTGCTTTTCTATCTTAATCGCATACTCTCCTAGGGTCACAATCTCATCATCGCTAAGACAAAAACGATTCTGATCCTCTTTAGGTGTTGGAATATTTTTTGTGTATTCTGTAGCGGTAACTTCACTATTGGATTCATGGGTGAAGACCATTTTTAAAGCTTTGCTGCCTATTTTTCTCTTAAGTACAGTGCGAAAACCTTTTTCGAATGTAGGCTTGTGAACATAAAAACTATCCGGGTCAATACTGCCCTGAACGATATTTTCTCCGAGTCCATAGGCTGCATTAATAAACACCACATCTTTAAATCCTGTTTCTGGATCCATCGAGAACATCACACCGCTTGCTGCCATATCGCTTCTTACCATCTTCATGACCACTACGCTAAGATAAACTTTGAATGTATCAAATCCATGATCGTATTTGTAATGCAGCGATCTATCTGTAAAATTTGAAGCCAAGCATCGCTTGTAAGCATCCAGGAGCGCATCAAGCGTTCCTATATTGAGATAAGTATCGTTTTGTCCTGCAAAAGAAGCTTCAGGGGAATCTTCTGCTGTCGCAGAACTTCTCACAGCCAAAGTCACCTCCTCTTTGTATTCTGATTTAAGTTGCATAAAGGCATCTTTGATCTGTACCACAAGATCATCAGGTAAAACACAATCAAGAACAATTTTTCTGCAAATTTTGCCTCTTTCTTGCAATTGCGCCACATCGCCATAATTGAGAGCATCAAGTTGCTCATGGAGTTTTCCCCACGCTCCGTTTGTATCAAGGATATGGCGATATGCTTCTGCAGTAATCGCAAAACCATTGGGAATACGTATGCCAACCGCATTAAGATTTTGGTACATTTCTCCAAGAGAAGCATTTTTGCCCCCCACCAACTCCACGTCTTGGATACCTATCTCTTTAAACCATTTGATGTAACCGGACATACCCATCCCTCTTTTATTGTTTTATGTTTGTTTTGACTATTTTAGTGTAAAAAATATCGATAAATTATTGTAGCACAATGAGGGTTCTGTTTTAATTGAAAGCTATTTTTTGCTATCAAATTAAAAAAAGTTTTATTTTTTATCATAAAAAAGTTTTCTGGCATAATAGATATGCTCATCAAACTTCAATTCAAGCAGTTTTCCTTCACGGATCAAATCATCGATAATACTCCAAGTGCTATCTGCTTTTTTCAAAAATGCTTCAACTGCCTCTTTTCGCATAGGATGAACCGCAGTAATGCTTAAAATATCCGATTTGGGATCTTGGGTAAAGGCAAAACTGTTACCTTCATATCCGATCAGCAGTTCCGCATCAAGGCCATGCTCTATAAATATCTGATAAGCCATGGTTAAAACATCTTCTTTGGGGGCTTTTACCCACTCTTCGGCCGGCGGCCTGGTCGGGATGGAAATATAGCTCTTGGTTGGCCTGATTTTTTGCAACAGGGATGCGATCGCGCTCAACTCTTCTTTGGTATCATTTACTCCGTCAACAAGCATGGTTTCAGTGGCATAAAACCCTTGAAATTCGGATCTAAAATCGATCATTCCCTGCTGAATAGCTTCAAGCTTGAGGTTTTTGTTGGCACGATTTATTTTATGCCAAACCGATTGGGTTGCTGCATCTATTTTTAACGAAACCCAATCGGCTTTGCACAGCTCTTGACGTACTTCTTCCTGCCAGATCAAAGATGCATTGGAAATAACAGCTGTTTTTATGCCGAATTTGCGAAGCCTCTCAATTTCTTTCCCCAGATTGATATCAAGTGTAGGCTCCCCGTCAGGGACAAAAGCAAGATAATCAACTGTTTCATTTTTTTCTATTGAAGCTTGCAACCGTTTTTGAACTGAGGAGATTAGATCTTCTACATTGTAAAAAGATGTCCTTTCGATTTGATTGTGAAGCGTTTTGCCCAATTGGCAATAAATGCATGCATAAGAGCAAATTTTTGCCGGGATATTGTTAATCCCCAAACTTTTGCCCAATCTTCTTGACGGCACAGGGCCGAAACTTAACTTTTCTAAATCTTCTTTATGCATAGATAACCTTTTTATCTAAATAATCTCAAACTCTTATCTATTTTCTAAACTCTACTTTCAAATTTTGGCAGTCCGCCGGCAAGAAAAGCGTTGAAAGCTTCTTGCCGTCATATCGCCTGCACTGACATACATGGTGGCTTTCGATCTATTGAGTATATCTAAAGCCTTGTTGCCGGGTCATTTCCGGTGATAATTATATCAGGATTGAACCCAAGTACTTTTTTGCCGCCTGGAGTCCAGACCCGTGTTCCATTATGCGGAGGGATTATTCGCTACGCAACATTCTCTATTATTTTCTGATATAATTTATTGTATAAGATTTAATTAAAGAGATTGGATAATATATATTTACACAGGTGAAAGAGAAGGTGTGGTTTAAGTCATTTTTGTATGTAATTAACAGATAAAAGTCGAGAAGGAGAAAGAGATGGAAAGAAGAGATTTTATTAAAGATTGCTTTTTTGTAGTGATAGTCACCCCTTTTGGCATCAGTTCTTTTGTCAATGCGGAAGAGTTGAAAAAATTTACTGAAAAACTGGAGGTAGACCGCCTTGTTTCTGCTGTTTGTCCTTATTGTGCTTCTGGTTGCGGGATTCTATATGGGGTAAGAAATGATAGGATTGTTTCGGTATGTGGAAATCCAGATACCTGGAATGAAGGAAGACTCTGTATTAAGGGGGCAACACTTCCTGATTTAAGGCTTCCCGGTGCTCCGGGAACTGAGGATAGAATCCTGGCTCCTATGATTAGAGATAGAAAATATAAAGGGAGTTTAGATGGATTTCGGGAAATATCTTGGAATGAAGCTCTTGATTTTATTGCTGAAAAAATCGAAAAGCATAGTCGAGAATTAGCCGGTGACAAAAAAGCTTTTGCTTTTTATGGAAGTGGTCAGGTTTCCAATGAAACACAATATGCCCAATCTCTTTTTATGAAGTTGGGTATGAATCTGCATGTTGATAATAATGGTAGGCTATGTCAGGCAACTCATGTTATGAGTCTTGTTTGCACTGTTGGAATTGATGCGCCGCCCATGGATTTTGACGATGTATACAAAACAGACAATCTCTTCATTTTTGGCTGTAATATGGCAGACAGTTTGCCTGGATGGTTTGGCAAAGTCAGTGATGCAAAATCAAAGAATCCTAATCTTAGGCTTGTTATTATCGATCCTGTTAAAATCAAAGCTACTAGAATTCTCGATTATGAAAAAGGGGATATGTATATCCCTATAAAACCGGCTCAAGATATCAATCTTATTAACAGCATTGCTTATTGTATTATCTTTGAGCTAGAAGAGGTCAACAGAGACTATAAAGGCAATATTTTCAACTGGATTAATGATATAAGAACAAAAAAAACAAAATGCAGGTATATAGATCCGGATTTTATAGAGAACTATGCAGAATTTTTTAAAGGAGATACTTCTATCCTGGGAACCATTGGCAAAAAAGGTCCTACGGCCTTTAATGATTTAAAGCTGGAATCGGGCCTTGAAGGTTTCAAACTTTACTCAGAACATATAAAAAAATTTAAACCTGAAGATGTCTGTAATGATATAGGGATATCCGAAAATACCATTAGAAAACTGGCTGAAATATTCACAAAAGAGACAAATACTATGTCTATTTTTCTCCAGGGATTTGGTCATACCACAACAGGAGTTGCCAAAGGGGCTACTCTCTTTACACTTCATACCATAACAGGAAGAATCGCAAGGGCAGGATCCGGAGCCAACCCAACCGTTGGACAGCCAAATGGCTTGGGCCAGAGATTTGGGGGATCAATAGAAGGAAGGCTTCCCGGCAATAGAAACCAACCTGTTCCAGAGGAAAGAAGAGAATTTGCTCAACGTCTCTCTAATGCCCAACCTGATATATACCGTATGATTATGGAAAATCTTGAACTTCCGGATGGCTTTGGAAAGGTCGGCCATACAGCCGTAGATATGTACAAAGCTATTGAAAAAGGAGAGGTTAAGGGTGTTTGGATTATGTGTACCAATCCTATGGTTTCAATGCCTGACCTAAACATGGCCAAAAGAGCTCTTCAAAATGCTGACCTGGTTGTTGTTCAGGATATTTTTAAAAAGAATGAAACAATCTTTTTTGCTGATGTACTTTTACCGGCGGCAACTACCTCCGGTGAAGCCACGGGTACATTTTTAAACACAGACAGAAGAGTACAGCTTCATCAGCAAGCCATTATGCCTCCCGGTAAAGCGTTGTCTGATTCAACAATTCTTTTGGCTTTTGCTTTTAGATATTCAAAGATGCTCAAAAAAAATAAAAGAGATGAAGAGGCAAAACTCATGGATTTTCTTTTAGATAGGATATTGGGGGAAAGGACAGAGATTTTTGATGATATAGATAAAAATTTTGATCAGATCAGAGAACTTTCTTCAAAATATGCAGAGTTGTTATGGTTAGATCTTGCAAAAATATCCAAAGGTGTTTTATCCAATGATGTCAGCGGCATAACATATGAAAGGCTAAAAAATGAAAGAGATTTCAAGGGATATCAAGGTTTTAAATCTCCTGTTACTTCACCAACTGATAAAGGCACTGCTATTCTCTATGATGAGGCTTATGAAAAAAAATTTGGCAAGCGATTTGCCACACCGAATGGAAAAATAAGAGCTTGGCTTTGGGAGAATATTGCTGAACTGGAAAAGGTTACAAACGAATATCCTATGGTAGCAGGTATGCCTATTGTGGTGGAGCATTGGCACACAAGAGTTCAGACCGGAAGATGTCTTTTAAACCAGATAGAACTAAATGAACCGTTTGTTGCTATTTGTGAAAAAGATGCTCAAAAGCTACAGATTAAAGACGGTGAAATAGTTAGAGTCGAAAGCAAAAGAGGATATATCACACTCAAGACAAAGATTGAAAAAGCAAGACCGCCTCGGGAAGGATTTGTTTATATTCCTTGGTGTTTTGGGGCGGCTAAAGACTATTTTCGGTCAACTTTTGAAATACCGCCGGGGACAACAACCGCAAACATTTTGTCGGCTGATTATTATGATCCTATATCTAAAGAACCTGGATTTCAATATAGTGCTATTAGAATTGTCAAAATGGAGGAATAAAATGAAACATTATGCTATGGCAGTAGATTTAAAGAAATGTATTGGGTGCAAAGGGTGCGTTGCGATCTGTAGCATGACTTGGAATACTCCAATTAACAGAGAACTTGATGATCCGGTACTCATAAGCAAACAAATCAAGGCTTGGCTTGAAAGCGGCATCAACCAACTCAATAATGAACTGGTAGAAATTGTTGAAAACGAAAATCTTTTTTTTCGATTCGAACCGTGTATGCATTGCGATGAACCAGCCTGCGTCAAGGCATGTCCAGTCAAAGCTATTTCAAAGAGAGAAGACGGAATTGTTGTTGTTGATTACAATAAATGTTTAGGTATCGGCCTTTGTGTAAAAGCTTGCCCCTATGAAAAAGCTTATATGAGAAAATTTGCTACTCCGAATGCGCCTGCCAAAAGAGTTGATAAATGTACCTTTTGTGCCCCTTTGATTGATCGAGGAGAAATGCCTATGTGTGTTAGAACATGTACCGGCAGAGCTCTTTATTTTGGTGATTTGGCGAATCAAGAAAGTGAAATTTTTCAACTGCTAAAAGAAGAACGAGAAAGGACTTATGTTCTTGATAAAAAGAATGGCAAACTTCTTAAAATATCTGAAAGAGATAATACTC
>JAUPLS010000010.1 GCA_030836805.1 Campylobacterota bacterium
TTACATGAGATTCTTATTTTAAAAGCAGTCAGAGATTTTGAGTTGTAATCGAATAATTATATTGTCCGTTTAGTCTTTGCCCTATTTTTTGTGATGCTTTTTGTTGCCTTGGCGGAATTCTTCTGGTAATTTAATGTTTGATTGTTTATTGGTTAATTCTTTATTAATCCTCATGGTTTATACTGTCATTAGAAAAGGCGATCTCCTCAAGGTATTTTTACTCCTTGTCCAAATTGTAATCTTTCCTTGTTTTTGCGTTGGGGGGCGTCTTTTGTATGATATATCTCTTCTTTATTTTTACTCATTTTTCTTTCAATAGATGCAAACTTACTTTTCGCTAAAATACTTTCAATGATACCATATTTAGGGAATAACAATGTCCAAAAAAATTGCTTCTGCTAGAATTTCAGAGAAAAGTTCACAATTGCTTCAAGATCTTAACAACTCTCTTCCTTTTGATAAATTGCTTTATCATGAAGACATAGAAGGCTCAAGAGCGCATGCATATATGTTGTCACAACAGGGCATCATCTCTCAAGAGGACTACATGAAGATAGAGACGGGACTCACCGAGATCCTCGAAGAGATCGAATCAGGCATTTTTACGCTTGATGGCGATGATGAAGATATTCATATGGCAGTAGAGGGCCGCTTGACCCAAAAGATTGGAGACGCCGGCAAAAGATTGCACACTGCGCGTAGTCGAAACGACCAAGTGGCACTTGATTTTAGGCTTTATGTGCAAAAAAGTACTAAAAATATTGCCTTATTGCTTTTGGAAAATATTGCTACTTTTGTAAAGATTGCAGAGGCTAACGTGGAAGTCATGCTTCCGGGGATGACACATCTGCAGCATGCGCAACCCATTAATTTTGGATATCACATGATGGCGTATGCGAGTATGTTTAAGCGCGACTATGAGCGTTTCGTGAGTTCTCATGAACGCAACAACTTTTCACCCATCGGCTGCGCTGCTTTAGCGGGTACACCCCATCCAATTAATAGACAAATCACTTCAGACAAATTAGGTTTTAGTGCCCCTACATTAAATTGTTTAGATACGGTCAGCGATAGAGATTTTGCTTTGGAGATCCTTTTTAATATTAGTATGATGATGATGCATATGAGTCGTCTTAGCGAAGAGTTGATTTTGTGGAGTGCAAGTGAATTTAGATGGATTACACTTTCTGACAGGCATGCAACGGGATCTTCTATTATGCCGCAGAAGAAAAACCCGGATATCCCGGAGCTTCTGAGGGGAAAAACAGGGCGCGTCAACGGCAACCTGGTGGGGCTGCTTACTGTCATGAAAGGGCTTCCGCTTGCGTACAACAAAGATATGCAAGAAGACAAAGAGGGAGTGTTTGACTCCGTGCGTACAGCGCTTCTTGGCCTTCAGGTGCTTAACGAGATGATGGCGGAGATGACGGTCAACAAAGAGCGTATGGAAGCGGCGTGCATGATCGGCCACTTAAGCGCCACCGACTTGGCGGACTACCTTGTAAGAGAAGCGGGACTTCCGTTTCGTGATGCGTACCATATCACGGGCAATGCTGTAAATTTGGCAGAAGCGAAAGGATTGGATATTTCTGAACTTAGTTTGTCTGATTTGCAAAGTATTGATGAGCGTATAGGTGAAGATGTGGTGATGCTGCTTGATAATCGAGCCTCAATGAATGCCCGTCAATCAGAAGGAGGAACTGCCACGGTGAGAACTTTGGAGCAGGTAGGGAGTTTGAAGGCCTGGTTGCTTAAGCAAAGTCGGACATGCAGGCAATAAGCAAAAAGTTTGTCACAAATCATTGAAGTTTTAGGATGTTTGTAAGTTTTTTATTGGCTGGTTTTTTTTGGGAACGTCGGTACCCATTTTTCCTTAAAAAAATGGGTTTGACCCAGCCGTTGCCAGTTCCGTTATAGTAATTACTTTAATTACTTTGGTTGATATTATTGGTTTTTTGGTTTTCTTTGGTTTGTTTAAATGATCGCACTTATAATATAATTTATTCTTTCTCTGCTTTATCTTTTTAAGCCAAATCACACACTTTAGATGAAATTATGTGCATCTTCGTGGGAATGATCCCATGTAAGTTGCCCTCCGCCCAATAGATGAAAATGAAGATGAAAGACCTCCTGCCCTCCATCTTGTCCATTATTGGTGATCAGTCTATATCCTGTTTTGTCTATGCCAACTTTTGTGGCAACCTCTTGAACAAAAACCGTCAGTCCAGTCATTATCTCAGCGCTAGCCTCTTGAAAACAATCTACATGTTGTTTGGGAATAATAAGGATATGGATAGGCGCCTTGGGGTAGAGATCATGAAAAGCTAAAAAATGCTCATTTTCATGCACTGTATTATTGGGTATCTCTTTGTTGGCGATTTTACAAAATATACACATAAATATATCCTTTATTTTATTATTTTTATTGAATTATAACACACATACACACCAATAAATCCCACTATTAGTTAGTTTTGGATAAAATCACGTCCATTGCGGAGAAATAAAAGCGCTATTATAAAAGCATAGTTGTTAGAGCGTGATGGCCCGCATAGGTCTGCTGCTGGAGTGGATTTGGCGCCAGAGAGCTTTGCTTTGTGCGTTCTGATAAATGGAGAGAGATGAAAAATTTAAAAGAAAAAATTATTCAAGCAGATTCGCTTGAGAAATTGGAAAAAATACGTATTGAATTGTTTGGCAAAAAGGGATTACTGGCTGTAGAGTTTGCTAGGCTTAAAGATGTCCCAGGTCCAGAGAAAAAAGCATTCGCGGAAGGATTAAATGAAGGCAAAGCCGCTCTTCAAGCCGCCTTTGATGCTCAATACGAAGCATTGAAAGCTAAAGAGATAGAAAGTGTACTTCAAAGAGAGGCTATTGACGTCTCGCTTTATAGTGCACTTTCTGCCAAAGGTGCTTTGCATCCGGTGATGGAGACGATGAATAAAATCATTGATTATTTTGTAGCTTTAAACTTTGCCGTTGAGAGCGGGCCAATGGTTGAGGATGATTTTCATAATTTTGAGGCACTTAATCTTCCAAAATATCATCCCGCAAGAGATATGCAAGATACTTTCTATTTTAATGACGGCGGACTTTTGCGTACACACACCTCTCCCGTACAGATACGCACAATGATGGCAACCACTCCTCCCATCAGGATGATTGCTCCTGGCACAGTATTTCGTAGAGACTATGATCTTACGCATACACCGATGTTTCATCAGGTTGAGGCACTTGTGGTGGAGGAGAAGGGTAAAGTAAGTTTTGCAAACCTTAAATCTATATTGATAGATTTTTTGCGTTATATGTTCGGGGATGTTGAGGTGCGTTTTAGACCCAGCTTTTTCCCGTTTACCGAGCCTTCGGCAGAAGTAGATATCTCTTGTATCTTTTGTGAAGGCAAAGGTTGCAGAGTATGTTCCGGAACAGGGTGGCTCGAAGTTCTTGGATGCGGTATTGTGGACCCCAATGTATTTAAGGCAGTCGGCTATGAAGATGTGAGCGGTTATGCGTTTGGCCTAGGGGTAGAACGTTTTGCAATGCTGATACATAAAATACCTGATTTAAGATCTCTGTTTGACGGAGATATTCGTTTGTTGGAGCAGTTTAGATGAAAGTAACAAGAAGTTGGTTAAATGAATTTATTGACCTAAGTGATATATCAAACGACAAACTTTATGAGACATTTAATGCGATTGGACTAGAAGTAGAAAGCATTAAGCTTATCGAAATACCTCAAAAGGTAGTCATAGGAAAAATTCTTTCCTGTGAAAAGCATCCGGATGCAGACAAACTCAATGTTTGCCAGATAGATGTAGGTTTGGGAGTGAGGCAGATTGTATGCGGGGCTGCAAATGTGATCAATGCAGAGTATGTCGCGGTGGCAATGATAGGAGCAGTTTTGCCCGGCGATTTTGAGATCAAGCATGCCAAACTCAGGGGTGTCGAGAGCGAAGGGATGGTTTGTTCGGCCACAGAGCTTGGTTTGCCTTCTTTGGGCGAAGGGATTATGATACTTGATGAAAGTATCGGCAAGCTTGAAGCAGGGAAAGAACTTCGTGCATATGAAAAAGTGGCAGATACGATTATTGAACTTGAGTTGACTGCAAACAGAGGCGATTGCCTCAGCATTTATGGCGTAGCAAGAGACTTGAGCGTTGCATTGGATATAGAGTTGAAGTCTTTTAGCTACAAGCAAGAAGAGAAGATGAAGCTTGGTATCGCCAGAGAAGCAGAGATTCATACCGAAGGCATAATGGGGGTAAACCTCAGATATAAGTTGGCTACGATAGAAACAAAAAAAAATAGCTTTATTGTGCAGTTGCGTTTGGCTTTGGTTGGGATGGAGACTCAAGGTATTATAGGGGGTATGTTTGCCTATGCAACGCATGCAACCGGAGTGATATTGCGTGCTTACGACAGTGATTGTTTCCGTAATGATGCAGACAAGATTGTTGTTAGGCCTATGGCTATCAAAAAAGGAATTACTGAAATTTATGGTAATGGTGCACCTTTGGGGATCGTAGGTGTTAATCAAGACAAGAAATGTATGGCCAATGACGAAACCAAGCAAATTCTTTTTGAGGCAAGCTATATCAATCCAGGCATTCTGGTTGAAGCCGTTTTTTCTAATTCTTTGGAGAAGGATGATCTTTACTATAAAACTTCAAGAGGAAGCAATCCCGATCTTTCTTTTGGACTTATGTATTTGGCTTTTTTAATGGATCGATATAGTGAAATCAATTGTTATGAAGGGTCTTTGGATGTAGATACTGAGCATGAAAGAATAATTCTTCGTGTCAATACTGATGAAATTTGCCAAATCGTAGGGCAAAAAATAGAAACCAATAAAATGGTCACCATTTTAAGACATTTGGGCTTTGAAATCAATGTCATAGGAGACCATTTGATTACTGCCGAAGTGCCGCTTTTCAGACATGATATCATAAATATCCAAGATATTGCAGAAGAGATAGTGCGTATCATCGGAATCAACAATATACAAGCTAAGCCATTGGCATTCTTTGAAAAAATACGTCTCAACAGCACATCTGATAGATACAAAGAAAAAAAATCATTGAGAAATCGTGCAATAGGTGTTGGATTTTATGAAAATGTTTCTTATGTGTTTACTGAAAAATCCGTGTTGGAGCGCTATGGTTTTTCTACGATAGAAGAAAGATTGGAACTTTCAAATCCTATTGTTGAAGAGTTAAATACACTCAGAAGCACTATTTTGATAAACCTTCTTAATGCTGTAAAACGCAATGTAAGTTATACTAAAAAATCTATTCCCCTTTTTGAAATAGGCACCGTGTTTGGAAGCAGACGTGAACAAAAAGAGGTTCTTTCTTTTGTTTTTTCCGGTCAAGCAAGCAATGAAAATGTAAGCAATAATGGAAAACCTAAAATGATTGATTTTGCTGCTTTTGTACAAAAAATAGGAGCGGTGATCGGTGCTTTTGAGTTAATGCCCTGCACCCACAAAAATGATTTGTTGCACCCGTATCAATCGGCAGACATTTTGGTCAGTGGAAAAGTATGCGGTTTTCTGAGTAAATTGCATCCAAATGCACAACAAAGCTATGGCATCCCAGATACATTTTTTGCAGAATTGGATTTTGATACATTGTTGCCTAAACACATGAATGCTAAACCAATTTCAAAATTTCAGGGTACATATAAAGATTTAAGTGTCGTGATAGATAAAAAAATTTCTTATTATGAGGTGGCTAGAGTGCTTCATGCTTTGGCGTCGCCGCTGCTTAGGGATATCTATCCCGTGGATATCTATGAAGATGAAAAACTTGGTGATAAAAAGAGTTTGACAATGCGTTTCTTTATTCAATCAATGGAAAAAACGCTTCAAGAAAGTGACATAGAAGCGGTTATGGCTCAAATTATGGAAGCTCTTAAAAAAGAATGTGAGGCAGAACTAAGATGAGAGCGGCAAATATAGCACCAATACAAAAAACATTTAAATTGGTGTGCGAGGATATTGCAGCGGACAAATCGATCTCTCATCGATGTGCCATATTTTCTTTATTGAGTAATCGGCCTTCGCATATACGTAATTTTCTTTTAGGCGAAGATACGTTGAACTCTTTGAAAATCGCATCACAATTGGGAGCACATGTGCAAAGAGAAGGATCAGATGTGGTTATTGCGCCGCCTATGAAACTTACTGAGCCGGATGATGTTTTGGATTGTGGAAATGCCGGGACGGGCATGCGATTATATTGTGGTTTGCTTGCGGGGGTAGAAGGCAGTTTCGTTCTTACCGGAGATAAGTATCTGCGTCACCGCCCCATGAATCGTGTAGTGAAACCTTTACGTGAAGTGGGTGCCAAGATAGACGGGAGAGAAAATGGAAATCTGGCTCCTCTTTGTATTAGGGGGCAAGTCCTAAAGCCTTTTCGTTATGAATCCCCTGTAGATTCTGCACAAGTAAAATCTGCGCTTATTCTTGCCGCACTCGGGGCAGATGGAAAAAGCTATTATAAAGAAGCATTGCTTAGCCGTGATCATACAGAACGTATGCTTCATGGTATGGGTGCAAGTATTGTGTTGCAAGAGGACGGATGGATAGAAATCTCTCCGATAAAGACTCCTTTAAATCCTCTGAATATGACTGTTCCGGCTGATCCTTCCAGTGGATTTTTCTTTGCTGTGGCTGCAGCAATTACGCCCGGAGCTTCTGTTTTTATCAAAAATGTGACACTCAATCCTACGCGAATCGAAGCCTATAAGGCTTTGGAGCGCATGGGAGCCAAGATAACGTATGTAATGCATGAAGATATTTATGAGCCTATCGGCGATATTCATATAAGCTACAATGGCAAATTGCATGCTATTGATGTTGAAAATCATATCGCATGGCTGATAGATGAACTTCCGGCGCTTGCTATTGCTATGGCCAGCGCAGAAGGTACAAGCCGGGTATCCAATGCCCATGAGCTTAGAGTCAAAGAGAGCGACCGCATCTCCTCGGTATTAAGCGGACTCAATGCCTGCGGAATCGAAACTGTCGAATACGAAGACGGATATGAGATCATAGGCGGAAAGATACATGGAGCAAAAATAAACAGCTATGGAGACCACCGAATTGCGATGAGTTTTTCGATCGCAGGCCTACTGGATGGTATGGTTGTTGAAGATGTTGCATGTGTGGATACTTCTTTTCCTAATTTCTTTGATATTCTCTCTCAAATAACAAAGGTGAACCTATGAAAATTCAATTGGCATCAAGTTATGGGTTTTGTTTTGGCGTAAAGAGAGCAATTAAAATTGCAGAAGAACATACGGGAAGCAAGACCTATGGCCCGCTTATTCATAATAAAGATGAGATTGATCGCCTCAAAAAGGGGTTTCAAATCGGATTGGCAGAAAAATTTGATGAAATAAGTCCTGATGATGCGGTGGTAATTCGCACACACGGCATTCCAAAGAATGAACTCGCTCAACTCAAAGCACAAAAAAACACAATCGTTGATGCAACTTGTCCTTATGTTACCACTCCCCAAAAAATTGTTGAAAAAATGAGTCAAGAAGGATACAGTATTGTGATTTTTGGGGATCAAAATCACCCTGAGATCAAAGGCGTGGTCAGCTATGTCCAAGATCAGCGCAATGCCTTTATTGTGCTTAGCGAAAAAGAGCTCGAAGGATTACCCCTTTTGGGCAAAGTAGCCCTGGTTTCCCAAACTACCAGAAAACCAGAAGATTTTTTGAAAGTAGTCAATGCTCTTATTCTTGAACATAAAGAGGTGAGGGTATTTAATACTATTTGTAATGCAACATTTGAAAATCAAGATGCAGCAGCCGAGCTGGCTAAAAATGCCGATGTTATGATAGTAATAGGCGGAAGGCACTCTTCAAACACCAAGCAGTTGCATTCGATTTGCAAGACATATTGCCAAGAGAGCCATCTGATCGAAAATGAACAAGAGTTGGACAAAGCTTGGTTTGAGGGTAAAGAGCTTTGCGGTATTTCGGCGGGAGCTTCTACTCCCGATTGGGTTGTCCAAAATGTTATCGACAAGATCAAGTCGATGAAAAAAGTAGAAGATTGAGTAATTTAAATAAAAAATAGTATAATAACGTAAAATTAGGCACACATAAGGATAGGTATGAAGTTCGAAGATATCGAAATAGAAGATGTAGATTTTGAAGCGATGCTTGAGGAGTCGTTTAAAAAATCAGAATCAAAAAATGATTTAGTGACAGGTACTATTGTTAGAATAGATGAAAAAGAAGATCAGGCGATCGTAGATATTGGGGGCGGCAGGGATGCGAGTCTTCCGCTTTGCGAGCTAAAAGATAAAGCAGGAAATCTTACATTCAAAGAAGGCGATAGTATTAATGTGGTAACAATGGGAAGAGGTAAAATATCTCATACTATGGCACAAAACAGAGTAGCACTAAATGAATTTATTTCTGAGTATGATGATGAGCAAGAGTATATCATTGAGGGGACAATAACTAAAAAAAATAAAGGCGGTTATGTTGTAGATTGTGACGGACTGGAATTTTTTATGCCCCGCACGCTTTCTTATCTCTCTTCTAAAACCGATCCTATAGGAAAAAAAGTAAAAGCGGTTATCGTAAAGGTAGACAAAGAAAAAGGTTCAGTCGTTGTTTCCAGAAAAGAATTGATTGAGCGTGATAAAAACAAAAATGATGAAATTGTTTCGGCTCTCCTTGAAAACAAAGAACCGGTGATTGGTACTATCAAAAAAATTACAAGTTATGGAATGTTTGTAGATGTGGGCGGCATGGATGGGCTTGTGCATTATTCCCAAATTTCGCACAAAGGTCCTGTAAACCCATCTAAATATTTTCAAGAAGGCGATGAGGTTCACGTTATTGCGCTTGACTACGACAAAAAGAAAAAACATCTTTCTCTTTCTATTAAAGATGCAAATCTTGATCCTTGGTCAGACATTGATTCGATTATCGGCGTAGGCGATACGGTTACGGCTACAGTGAGTAATATTGAGCCTTATGGTGTGTTTGTGGATCTAGGTGAAGACCTTGAGGCATTTTTGCATGTTTCTGAAATTTCATGGGATAAAAATGTAAAGCATCCCAAAGATTATCTCGTGAATGGTCAAGAGATTAATGTAGAGGTAATTGAAATTGATAAAGAAGGAAGAAGGCTGAGAGTAAGCCTTAAAAATCTTCTTCCCAAACCAATGGACGCATTTGCATCTGAGTATAAATTGGGCGATGTGGTAAAAGGTGTTGTAACTTCTATTACTGATTTTGGCGCTTTTGTGAAAGTGGGGACTGTGGAAGGTTTGCTACACAATCAAGAAATTTCATGGGACAAGGCACAGAACGCAAAATCGACTCTTAAAGTCGGCGACGAAATTGAGGTAAAAATTATCAAAATAGATAAAGATGCAGGAAAGATCTCTTTAAGCAAAAAAGCATTAGAGACCTCACCTATAAAAGCATTTGCCCAAACGCATAAGATTGGATCTATTGTAACGGGTATTGTAAAAGATAAAAAAGAATTTGGGGTATTTATCTCACTTCAAGACAACATAGATGCACTCATTAGAACAGAAGATCTTCACCCGCTTAAATTTGATGAAATTGAAAAAGGCCAGGAGATTAAAGGCGTGATAAGTTTTATCGATGCCAATAATGATAAAATCAGAGTTTCTGTAAAAAGATTAGAGCGCCAAGAAGAAAGAGAAGCTATGGAGCAACTCAATATGGATCAAGATGACAGCATGACTTTGGGTGATGCATTTAAAGAACAATTTAAAAAATAAGAGGCGATACCATGTCAAAGATTACTATTGTTGTTTGTGATCATATTCATCAGAAAGGGTTAGACCTTTTAAGTGCTGATGCCGATATTGAAATGATCAATGCGGCAGATGAGCCCAAAGACAAGTTGGTAACGCAGATACTTCCTCGTGCTGATGTTGCAATTACGCGGTCATCAACCGATGTAGATGAATTTTTTCTTACACATGCTACCAAAATGAAAGCAGTAGTAAGAGCGGGCGTGGGTGTTGATAATGTTGATATTGACGGGTGCAGCAAAAGAGGAATCGTTGTGATGAACGTTCCTACTGCAAACACCATTGCTGCAGTAGAGCTCACTATGACCCATATGCTTTCTTGTGCAAGAGCATTTCCGTATGCTCATAACAATCTCAAGCTTGATCGTGTATGGAGAAGACAGGATTGGTATGGCACCGAGCTTAAAGATAAAAAGCTTGGCATTATAGGCTTTGGAAATATTGGATCACGTGTGGGCAAAAGAGCTAAAGCGTTTGAAATGGATGTAATTGCATATGATCCCTATATAGATTCATCTAAAGCCACAAATGAAGATATTGCTTATACTAAAAATTTTGATGATATTTTGGCGTGCGATATCATTACGATACATACTCCTAAAACCGAAGAGACCATTGGCATGATCGGAAAAGAAGAGATTGCAAAAATGAAAGACGGTGTGATTCTTATCAACTGTGCAAGAGGCGGCCTTTATAATGAAGATGCTCTTCTTGAAGGACTTAAATCTAAAAAAATTGCAATGGCAGGAATTGATGTATTTGACAAAGAGCCGGCTACAGATCATCCTTTGTTGGATTTAAACAATGTAACAGTAACGCCTCATTTGGGTGCAAACACTAAAGAATCACAGGAAAATATAGCTATACAGGCCGCAGAAAACGCAATAGCATCCGCTAAGGGAATTGCTTATCCAAACGCATTGAATTTGCCGTTCAAAGAGAATGAATTGCCTGATTTCGTAAGGCCATACCTTGAGCTTATACAAAAAATAGGGCATCTGTCAGCGCAAGTGACCAAAAGTGCCGTCAAATCTATTAAGGTAATGGCAAAAGGCGAGATTGCTGAATATATTGAATCTATGGGCACCTTTGCGACGGTGGGTGTATTGACGGAATCTTTGGCAGATCAAGTCAATTATGTCAATGCTGAATTTGTGGCAGCCGAACGTGGAATCTTGATCAGTAAAGAAGTTAAACCCAATACTAGCGGATTTACCAATGTTGTCATAATCAAATTGACTACGGAGCAGGGTACCATCAGTATAGCGGGTACTGTATTTGATGGCAGCGTACAACGCATTGTTGAAATCGATGATTATGATTTGGACGTGGAACCAAAAGGAACTATGATTTTCTTTAGAAACACAGACACCCCCGGTGTTATTGGTGATGTCGGTAGAATCTTGGCACAAAATGGCCTTAATATCTCTGATTTTAGACTAGGAAGAGACACTAAGCAGCAAGCATTGGCTGTTGTGCGCGTTGACGGAAAAGTCAGCAAAAAAGTCCTAGAAGAGCTCTCTGCTCTTAAAGCATGCATCAGTGTTACCCATGCAACTCTTTAAGCCAGACGGCATCGCCCGTCCGGTTTTTCTATCTAAAATACTTATAATCATGACTTCTTTTAATTAACAAAATATATTTTCTTCGATATAATTCTCTCTTTTAACCATATAGTATTTTTTGTGCCCGGCATGGAAAATAGTTTTTCTTTAGCTATAATTAATTTGAATCAATATTGGAGTGTTAAATGAAAAGATATTTGATCTTTCTGTTTGCTATCCCACTTTTTGCGGGTATAGAACATTTAAGTTTGCAACAAGCTTTGGGCATGTTGGAAAAAAATAACCTAGAGTTGAAAATCTCACAGTTTGAGTCCCAGATGAAAATGTATGAGGCTAAAGCGGCAAAAGGGCACAACTATGGAACGCTTGATGCCACCGTATCGGCTATGCGGTCCAATGATGCGGGTAATGTATTTGGGTTCAAGCTGCAAAGCCGTGAGGCTAAATTGGCTGATTTTGGTTTTGATACTGAAACAGTTACTGAATTTATGAGTGGTAATTATGAGTATGAGCCATACGATCTCAATTACCCCGAAGCGCGCAATCACTACCAAACCAAACTCTCCTATATGCTGCCTCTCTATACCGGCGGCAAATTGACCGAATATGGACGCATTACCCAGTCACTTTACCGCATGAGCCAATACGATACCCAAAAACTTCTCAATGAAAAAATATTTCAAACGAAAAAAGCATTTTATGATATCTCTTTGGTTGAAAACTATATTTATAATCTTTCAAAAATCATGCAAAATATTGATAAACTTGAAGCCGTCGTAAGATCTATGTACAAAGAAGGGTATGCGCAAAATATTGATGTGCTTGAAGTCGAAGCGCGCAAAGCAGAAGCGCAGAGCATGCTCAATCAGGCAAAACTCAACAAGGATTTGGCTTATCAATTTCTCTCTTTTTTGCTCAACACCGAAGTTAGTTCTATAAGAAAAATTGATGAGATGGCACGTATGCCTCAAATAAATACTGCTGAAATTGAATCAAACAATATTGATATCCAAAAAGCACTATTGGGACTGCAGATCACTCAAATGGCGCTCAATGTAGAAAAATCAAATTTTCTTCCTATGGTCGGCGCATTTGCGGAATACGGAAGTGCCGATAATAGATTGTGGAATGAGTTTCTCGATAAGGATGCTTATACGTTTGGTGTACAGTTCAAATGGAACTTGTTCAACGGTGGAGTGGATGCTGCCAATCTAGAAAAGGCAAAGGTCAACTACCTTAAGGTGCAGGATCAGGTGGCCTTGGCAAAAAGCGGTATCGCATTACAGGTAAAAAAACTACAAACTGAAATTTTAAGTAAATCCTCTGATGTCAAGAATTATAAAAAACAGTTAAGTTTTGCCAAAAAAGTGTACGAAAACTATCACGCCCGATATAAAGAGGGGTTAGTTTCAATTTCGGATTTGTTGATGAAGCAATCCAAAGAGCTTGAGATGCTGCTTAAGCTTTTGACGGTTGAAAATGAGCGCAATACCAAGATTTTTGAATTAAACAGTATCTTAAATACAGGAGGAAATGTATGAAAAAAATAATTTTAATGCCTGCCTTACTCTTTTTGATAACAGCAGCGCAGGCTGTAGAGATCAATTTGAGCGGGAGTGTGATCTCGGACAATCAAAAAATGATCACAAGCCGATACATGGGGTATGTAAAAAACATGGCAGTAGCCGAGGGAGACATTGTTAAAAAAGGGCAGTTGCTCTATGAAATCGATTCCATAGAGATAGAAGCAGCAGAGAGACAGGTTGATCTGGCCATTTCGCAAGCCAGGCTTGCATTGCAAATGAATGCAAACCAGTACAACAATGTCCTAACCAACCTTGCAAGGCATGAAAGGCTTTATGCAAAAAAAATGGTTTCAAAGTATGAGCTTGAAACACTTCAGCTTGCAGCAAAAAATCTTCAAGATATGGTGAAGATTGCCAAAGAGCAAGTTGAGCAGGCTTTAGCAAAGAAAGATGAAGTTTTAAATCAATATAACTATCTGAAAGTGCAAGCGCCCAATGCAGGAGTGATTGTCTCCAAAAAGCTCAATGAGGGTGAAATGGCGATACCCGGTATGCCGGCGGTAGTGCTTACGGATTTGAGTAAGTTAAAAATCTTAGCAGAGATCAGCGAGAATGACCTTAAGCATATAGATTTAGGCAAAGAGGTTTCTGTGGAAATTCCCTCGATCGGGCTAAAAACAACAGGTACGATCAGTTCTATCATTCCAAGCTCTAATCCCATGACACATAAATTTACCATTAAGATGACTTTCGATTTAAA
>JAUPLS010000089.1 GCA_030836805.1 Campylobacterota bacterium
ACTTCTTAATGATCTTGATTCGATTATCAATTTTGCTTTATAACCGCCCCTTAAGGTTAAAAAAATATAATTGGCGCTCATAAAAAGCTACAAAAAAAGGAAATCAACAAATGAAATTTAAAATATTATTGACCCCGATACTTCTTTCAGCTTCGCTATTTGCAGCAGACCAAAATGCAACAACTAGTACAACCGCAAAACAAGAAGGCATAGAATACATTAAGATGTTGGGTGGTACACTCAAATCTCAATTGCAAACGCACATGAAAGCTGATCCTTCAGGTATGGGTGCTCTAGGTTTTTGCACGGCAAAAGCAACGGAAATTACACAAGAGGTCAATAAAAAACTTCCCGGCTATGCTTTAGTAAGACGCGCTTCACTCAAAAATAGAAATGAAAAAAATATAGCTGATACTATCGATACCCAAATAATGCAAACTTACGAGAAAGAAATTGCAGACAAAACTTTTGTACCGACAAATGATATCAAAATCATTCAAGATGGCGATACTACAAGAGTTTACAAGCCGCTCATTACCGAAGCGGCTTGCCTAAAATGCCATGGAAAGGATTTAAGTGATGAAATCAAAAAATCTCTCGCCATCAATTACCCAAAAGATCAAGCTGTTGATTACACGGAAGGATCGCTCAGGGGTGTAATTGTAGCTGAGATTAAAAAACACTAATCTCTGCAATGAGAAGGGCTCCTCAAAGATTCCGATCAAGAGCCTTTGAGCGGGGGCGGCGAACCTTAAGCATTTGATTTATTTATTTTTTTGCCGTCATTAAAAAAACTGTAAATTCACAATGTGGTTTACTAATCGTGCTTGCCGTTTCAAAGAATATCTCTTTAAATCCAGCTTTTTTTGCTGTTTCTTTAAGAATCTGCCTATCAAAGCCGCGATGAAACACTCCCGTGCTGTCATCGTGAAAGGTGCCATCTTCGGTATCCAGATCAGCAATAGCAATAAATCCATCAGTCTTTAGTGTTTCATAAAAAATAGAAAAAAGAGCACTAATCTTTTCAATATGATGCATTGTCATAGAAGAGACAATGCCGTCAAATTTTCTTTCAGGATATATTTCATACAAATCCCCCTCAAAGACTTCCGTATCGCAAGCAAAATCTGTATGTTTCTCTTTAAATTTTTCCAACATAGAAGGGGAGTTGTCTATAGCAATTATCTTGCCAACATAAGGTGCGACAAAATAACTCAAAAGTCCGGTGCCTGCACCAAAGTCCACAATTTCCATATTTTTAGAAAGTTTTATATTCTTTACTATAAATTCAGCAATGCTTTTTGCATTTTGAACACGCCGACTATTCATATCCCATGATTTTGATTTGGTTTTAAAATGATCTATTTTATTTTCCATAAAAATAATCCTTAATATTTTTTAGTATATTATGTATATTTATTTTATAATATTTTTTAGTATATTTTAAAAAAGAGTGGCTTGTTTTTCTATTTTAATTGTATCCCAAAAATAATCTACATGTTTTTCAAACAAAGAAACAACAGAAGAGGTCGATTTTTTATCTAATTTTAGCAAAGAAACCTGCATTTGGTAGAAAAAAAGCGGGGAATAAAATTCATTTGCAAGCAAAAGGGGATCCGAAGACTTAATCATGTCGTTCTGCATCATCATAAAGAAGAGCCCGGAAAGCTTTTTGACATTTTCCTGGTAAAAATATTCATTATAAATCTCACGAATTCGCTCATTACGATAAATCTCCTGCATAAGAAGCCTAAATAGTGCCTCATTTTGTCCATCAAAGCTTAAAAGCTTAAAAATAGTAGCGATAGACATCAGCACTGATTTTCCTTGTTTATAGAGTTCTTGAGACTCTTTATCGGCAAATATGGTCACTATTGCCGAAGAGGTTAGATCGCTGATGAGTGTTTCGAGTATTGCATCTTTACTTCTAAAATGATTATAGAGCGCGCTCTGCTTAATGCCCATTGCTCCGGATATATCCCTCACGGTAGTAGCAGTATAACCTTTACTTGAAAAAAGCTTGAGTGAGGTTTTTAGTATTTTGTCTTTTGTTTTACTGCCTTTTGAAGGCAGGGGAATAGCGCTCTCATCGTGCATTCTTGTCTCCTTTGCATATATTCAACGAATTATAGTGAACAATTGTTCATTTGTCAAATGGAGGAATTAAATTAATGTGAACAATTGTTCATTATAAATTCTTTGCTTATTTTTCTTTATGAACAACTGTTCACAAAGAAATATTTAATTTCACTATTTTATTAACAATTGTTCATTTAAATCTTTCTGTGGCCGCTGTACTGGGGTTTTGTGAGAATTCGCCACAGAACAAGAGTTTATATATTTGCTGTTTGTATAAAAATATGCGCAGCTTGAAGTTGTATTTGTCGCAAGATTTAAATTAAATAATATTATTTACAGAATATATGAACAAACGGAACACAAATACCTATTGCATATATTAGTAGTAAATATGTAGGGTGCAAAAAAATTTATTTGGCTTTATTTTGTGTAAATTAAATATTAAAGAATATAATTTGAATATGCTAAACCTGCCATGCAGATCGAAATAAATTTAATAGTTAGAAAAGTGGTTGCAAATTTATATGATTTGGCGATAATAAAAAAATCTAAGTAAAGAAATTATTGAACTAATATTTTATGGCATCAGTAAAAGTGTGAATGGAGAGAGGAAGGTCTAATTTATTTTTTTAATAGAATTTATATTATGTTAATCAATAAGTATTTTTACTTTAAAAACAAGAAGCCGCAATAAATCACTCTTTGATAGGATTATATAAAATCTTCCCATTTTGCTAGCCTGTCATTTGTTTTTAATTTGAATAAATAGTAGAATATATGAATCAATATAATAGAGGAATTATCATCATGGCTTTAAACAATCAAAGTTCTATAGAAAAATTAAATACTTGGTTAAATATGTTAATAGAAGTAGGCGGAGCGGATCTGCATCTCAAAAGCAATAGCCCCATCCATGCGCGCGTAAAAAGTGATATTGCTCTTCTGTCTCAAGAAGTCATCTCGCATGCAATGATGGAGGAATTGATTCAAAAATTGATGAAAGATAAGTATAACAATTTTAAAGAAACCAAAGAATTTGATGGCCTCTACACACTTAATGACGACTTTCGTTTTCGTGTAAACATTTATATGCATCTCAATGGCTATTCTATTGCTCTTCGCCTTATTCCGAGGAATATTAAAAGTATTGAAGAGTTAAATCTGCCTCCGGCTTTGCGAAACCTAACACATCTCAGGCGTGGGCTTGTCCTTGTTACGGGTACAACAGGAAGCGGTAAATCCACTACTCTTTCAAGTATTATTGAAGAAATTAATGAAAATTATCATCATCATATTATTACGATCGAAGATCCAATAGAGTATGTACATCGTGATAAAAAATGCATTATTGAACAACGGGAATTAGGCAACCACACCAATAGCTTTGCTTTGGCGTTGCGTGCAGCGATGCGTGAAGATCCTGATATTATCGTTGTGGGAGAAATCCGTGATATCGCAACAGCCGAAAGCATTTTGCAGGCGGTCAATACCGGCCACTTGGTCTTTTCAACCGTACATACACTAGACGCGCGAGAAACAATAGACAGGATGATAGCCATCTTCCCAAGCGAAGAACAAAACCGTGTACGAGCGACGCTTGCCGCTACGCTTGCAGCAGTAATTTCGCAGCGTTTAATCAAGGGGGTTGAGGATATGGTTCCTGCGGTTGAAATGATGTTTAGAAGCCCTCTTATTCAAGAACTTATCCGCACCAAGAGAGATAATGAAATTCCGGATGCTCTTGCCAAAGAAGGCAAAATGTTCCATTCTATTACATTTAATCAAGCTTTATTCGATCTTACGTTGGCAGGCAAAATCACAGAGGATCAAGCTTATCAATACGCTTCAAGCCCGGCAGAC
The DNA here is from genome assembly GCA_030836805.1 of Campylobacterota bacterium. Lineage (GTDB taxonomy): Bacteria > Campylobacterota > Campylobacteria > Campylobacterales > Sulfurovaceae > Sulfurovum. The sequence continues at coordinate 3,940 of JAUPLS010000089.1, forward strand.
CTTAAATTGATGTTTACCTTAAGCCCGGAATATGAAGAGATAAAGAAAACAAAACAAAAATAATTTATAAATAATAATGTGGAGATCTAGATGGCTTCCACATTATTTAGTTTGACGTAGCATCATGAACTGCCTTTTTGGTGCCCTTCCAAACTTTACTTGAATCCTGTTTTATACCGCTCCATGTTGCGCAACTGCTCACAAAAAATGCAACCGCCATCACGACAGCCAACAGAAATTTATTTTTCATTTTCTTTCTTTGCTCCCGTTATGCTTCTTCGGCCTTGACTTCAAGGGGTGTTGATTTTACAGTTTTGGGAGGCTTGTTTACTGCTTTTGCAAGTATTTCGATATAGCATACGGGCCAGCCGGACTCTTTGGCGCCATCCAAAGCCTTAACAAGTTCTTCAAAGTTCATTATTTTGGCACCGGCTTCATCTTGTCCGATACGACAATCGAAATCCCAATACATCGATGCGCTGTCTGGCAGCTTTTTTTTGGATTCACGTTTTGCATATTTGCGTATCTCATGCTTTATCGCTTCGACCACTCGGTCTGTATGTTTTTTTTCATCTTGTAATTTAAAAATTTTTTTCATTTATTTTACCTTTGTTTTTGGCGAATACTGGTGTTATTTGTGGCTGATGGGCCACGTGACGACCTTGAGCGTTGCGAAGATGCGCCTGTACTGTTTCCGGCATTTCTTGCAGAACCTCTTTGGTTACTGCTGCGTCCTCCCCCTCTTCCATTCTGGATAGGTTCAGCTTTAATATTTGGATCCGGAACAAAAGCAGGAATTTCCACCTTTTTAATGGAGGATTTAATAAATTTTTCAATATCCGCAAGGAGTTTATGCTCGTCTATGCATACTAAAGAAACCGCTTCACCCTCTTTTCCGGCACGCCCTGTTCTGCCGATACGATGCACATAATCTTCAGGCACATTTGGAAGCTCATAGTTGACGACATGAGGAAGCTGGTCTATATCGATGCCTCTTGCAGCAATATCTGTGGCCACGAGTACTCTTATTTTTTTATCTTTAAAATCTGCCAAGGCTTTTGTTCTGGCCCCTTGACTCTTGTTGCCGTGTATGGCTGCTGCAAGAATACCCGAATCCTCAAGTTGCGAAGTCAAGCGGTTAGCTCCATGTTTTGTGCGGGTGAACACTAAAACCTGCTTCCAGTTTTTCGTTTTAATCAACTGTGATAGCAACTCTTTCTTTCGCATCTTATCAACAAAATGCACCACCTGTGATATCTGATCCGCGGTAGTATTTTCCCGTGCTACCTCGACCAGTACGGGGTCATTAAGCAATCCTGATGCAAGCGCTTTGATCTCGGGAGAAAAAGTTGCAGAAAAAAGCAGCGTCTGTCTCTTTTGCGGCATAAGCTTCATAAGCTTTTTAATATCGTTAATGAAACCCATGTCAAGCATGCGGTCCGCTTCATCCAGAATAAGACATTCCAATTTTGAAAAGTCTATACCTTTTTGACTAACGATATCAAGCAGTCTGCCTGGCGTAGCGATAACTATATCGACTCCTTTGCGAATAGCTGCAAGCTGCGGATTGATTCCTACACCTCCAAAAACAACCGCAGAAGTGTATGGCGTATATTTTCCATATACTTTAATACTCTGAGCCACTTGTGCAGCAAGTTCACGTGTAGGCGTTAAAACCAAAGCACGTATTTGATATTTATTCATATTTGGTTTATTTTGATAGAGCCTTTCAAGTAAAGGCAATGTAAACCCTGCTGTCTTCCCTGTACCGGTTTGAGCCGCAGCTAGGATATCTTTTTTTTGTATAACTACCGGAATAGCTTGTTGTTGTATGGGCGTGGGAACAGTATACCCCTGCTCTTTAATTGCTTTGAGAAGAGGTTCTGATAACCCTAAATTTGTAAATGACATTATTTTATTGTACCTTTTGAACGAGCCTACCATATAGAGTGTATAGGTCGGTCTTAGGCTTAGTTAGTGTGTTTATTTTGCAAAATTTAAGTCATTGACCGATGTACGCTTAAATTGAATAACATTATAGCGTAATAATACCGGTATTATTGCCCCACTGTATCTCATCTTAAATCATGCTATACTTATGAAAATTAAATTGAAACTATAGATATGGCAAAGAAAAAGAAAAAATACCTCATAAAACTAAACAACAAGATACGAAATTATTTCAATGGACTTCCCTTTGATGAAGGGATTGCCACACTAGACGAGGACAAACTTATCGAACTCATGATGATCCTTGAGGTAAGGCTTCCGCATTTCACAAAAGATGAGATGGTTCGCGTCCTTAGGCGTATTTGGAGTGAAGAAGGGGCTGGTGTTCGGGAGATAATCGTATCCCATCTTACTCAAAACTATAAAGCCGTACCCTACAGCGGAGATATCAATAGACCCTTAGATAAAGTAGAAACGATTCTTCAAATACTTGATAATGTAAAGCATACAAAACATGAAGAAAACTTACTTCTTGAATCTTTTATAGATACCAAAAGCTCTAAGATTACCGAAGAAAAAGTGATCAACAAGCTTGGTTATTTGCGTACACAAGCAAGACTCAAAAAATTTGAAAAAGCGTTAGATATTGAATTTAACACGCTCAACGAAATGACTTTTTATCATGGTTTTACTTTCACAATGCATGATTTTGACTTCAATAAATTATTGCTTTGCGCAACCCAACCTCTACCGATGGATGAATGGTGGCAACAAAATGATGACGAGATTATCACTCAACTAAGGAGTATTAAAGAGGAAGCTATCGCTCAAAAAATAAATGAGATCACTGCATTCTTAGACAGAATTATCAAAGCAAAACATCATTATTTGAACGAACAAGAAATAGCCCAGGCACTTAAAAAAATGCCGCCGGAATCGGCACTTTATCACGCACCTCTTTCTTATGAGACCATTGAAAATATATTAACAAATATTAGTGATAAATACCACATATTCGAAAGCACCGATCATATCATTATAGAAAAAGAAAAACATCATGACCTCTTTGGCACTCTTTTGTACTATAATACTTCCGTATCGTATGAAAAACCTTTTTTTTACAACCTCATTTGGCAGGGGAAAGAGCTGCCAATAAAAGATGACATCAACCATGTAAACGATGAACTTCTTGCACATTTTAAAGTTGCGGTAGACGAAGTCTATGATGAAATGCGTTTCCTTTGCGAAAAACTTAACATGGGCGAAGAAATATTTCATGAATTCATCATTCGCTTTATAGAGCCGCAGATACGTGCTTCGCACACTCTAAAATTTAAAGAGAAAATGAAGCGGCGCATTTTATTTCATTTTGCAGAATACATCAAGCCTCTTTTGGCCAAACAAAAAAGAGAAGAATTGCTTGCCAAAACCATTCGTGATTTCAAAAATCTTTTTCCTTTGGCCAGAAGACTTAAAAGAAAAATTATTTTTCATGTGGGGCCGACCAATAGTGGAAAAACCTATGCTGCACTCAATGCACTTGAAGCTGCAACAACAGGCTACTATCTTGCACCGCTCCGCCTGTTGGCGCTTGAGGGGTATGAAAATCTTAAAAGCAAGGGGGTGCATGTATCTCTCATTACAGGAGAGGAGGAAATCATTGATGAAGAGTCTACGCACATTAGTTCTACTATTGAAATGATGAACATTTCAGTGGATGTTGATGTCTGTGTCATAGATGAAATACAAATGATCGCCGATCGTGACAGGGGATGGGCTTGGGCAAATGCACTTATAGGCGCACCGGCAAAAACGGTAATACTCACAGGATCAAGCGATGCATTAGGTGCTGTTAGGGAGCTCTGCATATATCTGCAAGAAGAACTGGAAGTAATCGAATTTGAACGAAAAAATGAACTAGTGATGATGGAAAATCCGGTTTCAATGCGCAAAATAGAAAAACAAACTGCTGTTGTGGCATTTTCAAGACGGGAAGTGCTTTCTCTCAAACAACAACTCAGTGAGCGTTATCGCGTTTCAGTAGTATACGGCAATCTTTCTCCCGAAGTCAGACGTGAAGAAGCACGACGCTTCAGGGAGGGAGAAAGTGACATTTTGGTTGCCACTGATGCCATTGCGATGGGACTCAATCTGCCCATTAAGACAATTTTGTTTGCAAAAGATAACAAATTCGACGGATTACGTCGTCGAGAACTGCTTCCAACTGAAGTCTTGCAGATTGCTGGACGTGCTGGACGATACGGCTTCGAAGAGAAAGGCTATGTGGGCGCTTTGGATGAAAACACCCTTTATACCATAAACAAAACCTTTCACAGTCCTCTTGCCAAGCTCCAACTCCCAGTTTCCGTCATGGCAAGCCTAGAACATGTGATGCTTATAGGAGAGATTCTAGAAACAGATAATCTCCTCGATATCCTGGGCTTTTTTGCAGACAATATGGAATTTGAGGGGCCATTTGTTGCTGCCAATATTGATGCCATGATCGAAATAGCGGCTATCGTCAGTGAATATGATTTGGATTTGCGTACACGCTATTATCTTGCTTGTGCTCCCGCGAGCATTTCCTCTCCCTATATTGAGTCTGTCATGCATCGCTACATTCGTCAAATTGAAACAGGGAGCAAAGTGCTTTACATCCCCCCTCGGGACCTTCCGGCTTTTGCGCAAACCAACGATATGCTTTTAAACGCTGAAGACAGAGTTAGGGAAATTTCACTTTATCTTTGGCTTTCTTTTAAGTTTCCTGATCTTTTTCAAGATACACAAAATGCTATAGAAGCAAGAGGGCGCCTCAATACTTTTATAGAAAATTCTCTAAGAAAAGGACATTTTGTAAAAAAATGCCGGCGTTGCGGAAAAGTACTTGATTTTTCTTATCGTTTTTCTATCTGTGACAGTTGTCATACACAAGGAAAACGAGGAAGTGAAACCTATAAAAGTAAAAAAGGACGATAAAAGTTAATAAAACCTGTTTATTGACTTTTTAATTCATTCTATACAAAGTGTATAATTTTATGCTATTATATAAAATAACTTAGAAAGGAGTTATCATGAATAGAGTTAATATAAAACATTTGGGTGCAATTGGTGTTATTTCTAGTATGCTGTTCTTTTCGGGATGTACACCTGAGGAGCAAGCATTTGCTTCAGGAGCTGCCGTAGGTGCAGTAGCAGGTACAATTATAGGCTCATACGATAGTCCTCGATATTATGACAGACCTTATTATTATTATGGGGGCAGATATTATTATGGCGGACATTATCGAAATGGATACTATCACTATAAAGGTCGTAGACTTCATGGGGGGCATTATTATCATAGATACGACAGAAGACATCACAGGGATCACAGGGATCGCAGGGATCACAGAAGATAAATCCTCGCCCCTAGGCATTTTGCCTAGGGTATTCTCTTGTTTAAAAATAAAGCGTTTATAAAATTCTTTTTATTTCTTTCTACATAATATCAAATATCAGCTTTTCAGCAAATGTCCCACATCTTTGATGAGATACGTGGCTACAAGCGGTGAGAAAAATGCAAATACTGCATTCGCATCAATAATCTTGTCTTTGTCTCCCAAAAAAACTTCGATGGTAATTCCCCTATCCAGAAGTGATTGAATCTTTCTTTTATCCCACTCATAAGTCAAAAGTGTTTTAAGTTCCTCCTTGGTGCCGGGCCGCAGATAAGGATGCAAATCCACACGGCCTGGATAGGCTACATTTTGCAAAAACTGGTCAATATATCCCTTTTTGTCCATTTCAAAATATCGTAATTGCACCTTAATGAAACTGGGTTTTTGTGTCTGAAAAAAAGCAGGTGAAATCAAAATCAATCTATCGATTCGCTCTTTAGATACCAAAGCATATTCAAGTGCTTTTTGTGCACCATAGCTAAACCCCGTCACACACACATCTGTATCCACAAGAATACCATTAAAAAATTTTTCTTCTTCATGGAGAGAAAATCCATTAAAATATTTCATGATCAAAATATCTCACGTAAAATTTCTCTGCATTCTTCTTGTGTTATATTTTCATGCACCAAAAGATATTCAGTAATTTCATTTAATACCTGGCTGAGTGTGCCCAAAAGAGAAGTGACCGCAGAAACGGATTCCCGCAAAAGCTGCTCCTCCTGATCTGGCGTAATGATAAAATTTTCACCCATACCATATTCATGAATCACTTTGTTTGCCATTTTTTTAGCTTTGGAAATATCCGTACTGGCATTGGTAAACTGTTCATTGTAATGCATTGTTGTTGCAATACTCCCAGCCAAATAAACCTTGATGCGAGAAAGCAGCTGTGTTTTAGAGAGAATTTCATGGTCTTGTGTCATAAATCTTGAATTTACAATACCTATTTTTTCAAATTCTACATCAAGCCATGTTGACATGAGAGCTTTGGCACCTTGATAGCGTGCCTGAATCGCTCTTTCTTCTTCTGTAAAACTGAGTATCTTTCGTTTACCGAGTAGAACTTTTTCTTTTACGGCTTCAAAATCATCTGTCTTTACAACTTTTCGCCCTTCTCTCATGGCATAAATAGCTGCCTCATTTGTCAACGTAGAAAGTGCCGCAGAATTAAAACCTACTGTCATGCGGGCAACTTGCTGCACATCAACCTCATTTGGCTTATTTATCAAATAAAGCTCAAGTGTTTTTACTCTTTCTTGTAAATCAGGTAGCGAAATATGGATACGTCTATCAAAACGTCCTGCCCTAAGCAGAGCCTCGTCCAATACATCTATCTTATTGGTCGCCCCAATAACAATAACTCCCGAACTCTCTTCAAATCCATCCATTTCAGTAAGCAACTGGTTAAGTGTGGCCTCCCTTTCATCATTTCTAAATTCTCCTCGGCTTTTACCTACGGCATCTATCTCATCAATAAAGATAATACTGGGAGCCATTTGTTTGGCTTTTCTGAAAAGCTCACTGACTCTTTTTGCACCCATACCCACATAGATATACACAAAAGAAGCCCCGCTTTGATAGAAAAAAGGAACACCGGCTTCTCCTGCTACAGCTTTGGAGATAAGCGTTTTTCCTACACCAGGAGGCCCCACCAACAGTACACCTTTGGGTAAACGAATATCCAGATCTCGATATTTTTGTGGCTCTTTTAAGAAATCAATAATCTCTTCAAGCTCCTCCTTGACATCTTTTATACCCGCCACATCAGAAAATTTTACTCTAGAAGTCAGTGCCTGTACTGGCTCGTATGCGGGCAATTCATTGGCATCACTTGGGGCACCTCTAAACTCTTTAGGCTGCCCAAAACCATTTTGTCTAGCAAACCAAAAAACCAATCCGAGAACAGATAAAACAATCGATAGAAATATAATATTGTGCACCACCCTGTTTTCTTGATGAACCTCTACTGGATATTTACTAAAAAAAGCATTTTGATTGATCGCCTCTTTGTATATTTTATATCTTCCATCAGTGCCCTGCAGGCGTATATAAGGTTCATCAATAATGACTTTTTGAATTTTATTTTCAGTATAAAGAGCATTTGCCTGCGCGTGGGTAATAAGCTGATCTGTATCCCTCAAAAATGAAAAAAATAAAAGTCCTGCCAAAACAGCAAGCAATCCCAATATGATGCTTATGTTTTTTTGATCAAAAGATTTGAGATAAAATTTGTGCTTTATTTCCTTCATCGTTCACCTCCACATCATTAAGCAATATCCAGTTGCTGCTGAGATCCTCATTGCTTTTGACTTCTATTTTGTTGAAATATTGATCAAATCCATGATAAATTCCATCTTTGCCGTTTTCAAGCAATACCTCAAGATTTTGTCTATATCTGCGTCTAAATTCATAATTCTTTGCTTGGACAAGCGCTGTAAGCTCTTTGTGTCGACCCTTCGCAATATCGCCTCTGACTTCAGACTTCATGGTTGCCGAAGGCGTATTGTCTCGTTTTGAATAAGTAAATGCATGAATATGAGTGAGCGGAAGCTGCTTGATTCTGCCTATCGCCTCTGTCCACTCCTTGTCGTCTTCTCCGGGGTGCCCCACAATATAATCCGTACCCAGAGCATACCCTTTTTGTGCTATTTCATGAAAGAGTTTCAAATCGGCAGCAAAAGTATTGCGTCGGTTCATTAGTTTTAACATCTTGTCGCTGGTATGCTGCAGGGCAATATGCAAATGTTTTGCCATCCACGGTTCGCAAAGCAGCTCTTTAAATTCATCATCTATCTGTATAGGCTCAAGGCTTCCTATGCGTATACGTCTTACTCCGCGCACCATACTCATCTTTTTGAGCAGTTTGGCCATCGAAGAGCTTCTGTCCTGCCCATAACTTCCTACATTGGTCCCCGTTAGGATGAATTCTCCAAAACCATTGCTTGCAAGTTTTTTCACCTGAGCAAGGATATCCGCTTCTTTGTGACTCCTGGCATCTCCGCGCACAGAAGGGATAATGCAGTAAGAACATCTAAAGCTGCATCCTTCCTGAATCTTGATAAACGC
>JAUPLS010000090.1 GCA_030836805.1 Campylobacterota bacterium
CCATGCCCCCCCATTACAGAAGCACGAATCTGGCCGGCACCATAACCAATCTTTTCAAAAATAAAATGCGCCATACGTGCACTGTCCAAAACCCCGGCCATTCCGACTACGCGCTCTTTTGGAAAACCAGATTCTTTAAGTGCCACATAGGTCATAACATCCAATGGATTGGAAACCATCACTATAATCGCTTCGGGAGCATATGTTTTAACCTCCTGCACTACCTCTTTGGTAATCTCGGCATTCACCATCAGTAGATCATCCCTGCTCATACCTGGCAATCTTGGGCTTCCCGCTGTAATAACCACAATATCTGAATCTGCTATCCCCTCAGGTGTTTCTGCTACGGAAACAATGGTGTGCATTCTAGCTGCATTTGCTGCTTGAGACATATCCAGAGCCTTCCCTTTGGCAATCTCAGAGTTTCTATCCCGAAGTACAACACTATGGCATACCCCATTCATGGCAAGAATATAGGCTACCGTTGCCCCCACATTTCCTGCGCCGATAATCGTTACTTTTTTACCTTTTTTCATTACAATCCTTTATTTTAGAATTATAGGGCGATCTTCCAGCAAAACATAAGTCATAACGTCTTCTTCATTATCAATCATATTCTGCAATGCCACAAGAAGCATAAAGCCCTACTGGGGTATTGAATCGTTTTACACTTAAACAAAGTGCACACAGAGCTCAAAGCCCTGTGTAATTATATAGCGTCAAAACTTTAGATAGCATCAATAATGCTATTTAATGTGTGAGACGGCCTCATTGCCGCTGTAGCCTTGGTATTATCCGGATGATAATATCCTCCGATATCCTGCGCCTTTCCTTCTACTGCCAAAAGTTCTTCCATAATTTTTTCTTCATTTTCAACCAAAGCTTTTGCAGCCGGAGCAAATTTTGCACTCAATCGTACATTATCGGACTCAGCAAGCGCTTTTGCCCAATATTGTGCAAGGTAGAAATGAGAAGCCTTATTGTCCGGCTCACCTGCTTTTCTGCCCGGTGCTTTATTGTTGTCCAAGTAAGCTTGATTTGCAACATCCAGTGTAGCAGTAAGCGTCGCAAGATCGTCATCGTTTGCTTTTTGGTTAATATATCTCAAAGATTCAGCAAGCGCTAAAAATTCACCAAGTGAATCCCATCTTAGGTGTCCCTCTTCCAAAAATTGATCGACGTGTTTGGGCGCACTTCCGCCTGCCCCGGTCTCAAACAAACCGCCACCGGCCAGCAATGGAACAATTGAAAGCATTTTTGCAGATGTTCCCAGCTCCAAGATAGGGAAAAGATCTGTCAAATAGTCTCTCAAAACATTTCCTGTTGCAGAGATTGTGTCTTGGCCGGCTCTTACCCTTTTCAAGCTATAGGCCATCGCTTCTTCTGGAGCTAAAATTTCTATAGTTAATCCTGAAGTATCATGCTCTTTTAGGTACTCATTGACTTTTTTAATCATATTTGCATCATGGGCTCTTTTTTCATCCAGCCAAAATACTACCGGGGTATTTGCAAGCCTTGCTCTCTCGACCGCAAGTCTAACCCAGTCTTTAACAGGGATATCTTTTGTTCTAGACATTCTCCAGATATCACCTTTTTCCACATTAAACTCCATTAGCGTTGAGCCATCACTATCCAAAACTTTTACCACACCGTCTTCTGATATCTCAAAAGTAGTGGGGTGAGAACCATACTCTTCTGCTTTTTGCGCCATCAAACCGACATTAGAAACACTGCCCATAGTAGTTACATCAAATTGACCATTTTTAACACAGTCATCAACAATCTCTTTGTACATTGTTGCATAGCATCTATCGGGAATAACGGACACACACTCTTGTACTTCACCCTTGGCATTCCACATTTTACCGCCATCTCTCACTACAACCGGCATAGAAGCATCAATGATGATATCATTGGAAGCATGCAAATTTGTAATACCTTTATCGGAATCAACCATAGCCATAGCCGGCTGCATTTGATATGTTGCCATGATTGCAGCTTCAATCTCGGTTTTTTTGTCAGCTGAAAGCTTTTCAAGTTTTTTATACAAATCACCAAGGCCCAAGTTTGGATTTACTCCGATTTCTTTGAATTCCGTAGCGTATTTTTCAAACACATCTTTAAAGAATACCGCAACTGCATGTCCAAACATAATCGGATCTGAAACTTTCATCATGGTTGCTTTTAAATGAAGTGACCAGAGAACATTTTTTTCTTTCGCCTCTTCAAGGGTTTTTGCATAAAAAGCTCTTAAAGCATTTTTGGACATAAATGTACCATCCAAAATCTCTTTGTCAAGCGCATCTATTTCCTTGAAAAGTTTACCATTCAATTCGATTCTTACTTTACCATTGCCATTTTTGATAACAGACTTTTCATTCTCATAAAAATCTCCGCTATTCATATGCGCCACATAAGTTTTGGAATTTTCTGAAAAAGCTCTTAGTTTATGCGGATTTGCTTTTGCAAAGTTTTTAACAGCAACTGCCGCACGTCTATCTGAATTTCCTTCGCGAAGCACAGGGTTAACGGCTGAACCTAAACAAGTAGAATATTTTGCAAGAATCTCTTTTTCTTCATCTGTTTTTGGATCTTCCGGGAAATCCGGAAGCTTATATCCCTGCCCCTGAAGCTCTGCAATGCATTCTTTAAGTTGTGGGATTGATGCAGAAATGTTTGGCAATTTGATAATATTGGCATCAGGCTGCTGTACCACTGCCCCCAAATAAGCCAGTTCATCGGCAATCTTTTGATCATCTGTTAAAAATTCCGGGAAAGTTGCAATGACTCTGCCCGCAAGAGAAATATCTCTTTCTTCTACTTCTACACCAACAGATTTTGTGAAAGCATTTACAATTGGTAACAAAGAATAGGTTGCCAATGCTGGCGCTTCATCAATTTTTGTCCATATAATGTTTGGTAATTTTGACATTTGAATTCCTTAGGTTTTTAATGTGCATAGTGTAACATGCTTTGTGTGTTTTGAGAGTGAAACCAAGCATTATCAAAAAATTATATTTTTTATTTGTTTCTATATTACACATATACCTATAGGAGTTATGATGTCGCAGTAAAAACTTTTATCAAAAACTTTTTCAATATTTTTGCAATCGCATCTGACACCAGAATACTTTTTATAAAATCGTCACCTGCAACAGCAAAATAAACACTGAAAATATTTGTAACAAGACATAGGTTTTTTATCCTATACTTGTTTTATGCAAAAAATAAAACGTTTTTATCTCCTCTTCAATGGCCCTACAATCTATTTGCTCTTCTGTCTGCAACCCTATAAAACTGCACCGTTTGGTAACCCTAAGAGCAAGTACGTACTTCAAGAACGAAAAATTAATCTTCCACCACAAGCGCCTCTTCTATGTATGCGCCAAGCTCTTTCGCCTCTTCGATGATCTTTTCATTGACTTTCATTTTTGATTCTATAATGACATTGGCAAGCTTTGATTTGATGTGAAGCTCAAATGGTCGTTTACCGGGATACTTTTGAACCAAGCACATAAGCTCTTGGGCTATTTTTGGATCAGGCATCAAATTAATAGCTAAAATCAGCGGAGGATGATCAGGTTCCTCTATGTGTTTTTCCTCTTTCGTAACTTTAATTTTTTCTTTTTTTGCCTCTTTAAGGGATTCTATCTTTAGAATATTAAGTCGTGTAAATTCACCATCTTTGGTTACTTTGACTTTAAAAGCAATAGGCTTGGTGATATCAAAATCTTCTTCAAGTTCTTTAAGCCGGTTTTCAAAAAGCATCAATTC
>JAUPLS010000091.1 GCA_030836805.1 Campylobacterota bacterium
AAAGCATTTCGTAGATATTATGATGAACATCCAGAGTTTAGAAAAAAGCAAGAGGAAGCAAATAAAGGTTTTACAGTATATGAAGCTAATGCTTTAGCTCATGCAACAATTTGTGGTTCAATTTTACAAGTTGCACATATGGCAATTTCTATTTTTTCTAAATATAATGGAGAATGTCAAGTATTGACAGGCGACCACAGGAGATTCGGCATTGGAAGAAAAGTAAATGGTTTACCCCTAGGCTTAATTATCTATGCTGGAAGAAATCAATATAACCATTGGGATGAAGAACCAAGAAAAGCAACTCAAGAGATATTTGGCTTAATTGCAACTCACAATCTAAAAGGCGGTAAAGATCCAGCTTTTAACCTAGAAATAAATAATCTTAACATCTACAGTCACAATATCTTGGGACTTATAGGCTGGAAAATTTATGAAGACTATACAAAAGACATGATTGATATGTTATGTTAAGCAAATTTGGAGATTAATATAAGAGAAAGGCTCATAATGTATTTCTCTAGAATATTTTTAGTTGTAGGTACTATTATGCCCTTAAAGATGAAGTGCTCGCAATGTATAATCGTTTACTGATATTTTGAAGGGGGGATGAATTTATATATGGAAAGATTCTTTTTTTCTATTGTCAGATGGTTAATGTTCACATTGGCTATGATGACATTTCTTGCTGTAGTCGGTGGAGGGATCTATGCGATCAAACTTTATCTGGAATCACAGGATACTACCGTACAGGAGGTACGCTATGAACAACAAATGCCAAAGGTCGATTTTAGCACAATTCAAAAAGATCTAGAGAGCGGGGCATTACAAAAAAAACAAGAAGAAGAAAAGATCAAGTCTTATGTGCTTGATGTTATCAAAAACGGATCATCCGATCACGGATACCCGATGGGCAATATGCCACCTCAAATGGCTAGGGGAGAAAATGCAGTTGCCATAGCAGGGTATGTCTCCAGGGGGTTAGCTTCTGCGCAGCCTGCCGCGTTTGGAGTATGTATAGCTTGTCATGGATCAGATGGGAGAGGGGATCCAGGCATGGCTCCAAGCCTGATAGATCTTCCTATCTATCATCATCAAAGAGAAAAAGTTTCCAATGCCGTTCTTTCACCCAAGGAAGAAACTGTAATTTCAGCCATTACAAAGCAGGAAAAGTCAGGGTTTGAAAAAACAATTGACACTATCGTAGCCAATATTAATATATATGCCAGTACCGTAGGACAGGACGGCGTATCTAAAGAGGCTTTAGAGGACTTCGTTATTGGTGAAATTTCATCCTACACCCAGGAACAACGATCATCCTGCCTGTCGCAACTCATTACAATAACTAAAAGTCTTGTAGATTATGGTAAGTCGTATGAGGATGCAAAAAAATCTTCTAAGAAGCCTGAGATCGAAGTAATCGACTGGATTAGTGTGATAAAATATTTCACCGTCCAATTCCATCAAACGATCGATAAAGAAAATCAAAAAGCTGAAGAAGCCAGAGATAGTTACAATCAGCAGCTCTCCGCCAAACAATCCAAAGCTACTGAGGCACAACTTGAATTGATAGTTACTCTCCAGGAAATTGGTGCTGCATTACTCGCCTTCATTCTTCTAACGATGATGTTGGTTCTCATCAAAATCGAAAAAAATACCCGTAACTGTGGAGGAAATAAAGAAAATGAGGAGAATTAAATCAACAACCAAAATCCTATCATTATGTTTTCTATTTCTAGCTACCATAAGCCTCTTTGCACAAGATAATGCTTCAAGGATAATTGAAGTTGAAGATCTGATGAAATCCTTGGCCTACAACACAGACAACACCAAAGTGAAAATCTATGACTGGAAAATTGAAAATGGTGATGCATCCCTTATAGAGTGGGATGAAGGGGCTGTGAATTTCAGTGAAAAAGGTTTTGAAAGAAAGGGCGAACTCTATCTTGGGAATCATAGAAAAATTACCCATCATACCGTAGCCGACAAAGTAGAAAATGGGAAATGGGAACTCTATCTTATTGGCGATAAAGAAAAGATCATTTATGTTGAAATCAAACCAAATGCGATCACCCAGGAAAAACCGGCTTTTGATATAAACACGATTTATATTCAGGATAAAATTGTCTGCAAGGATACACCCGAAAACAAGATCACTTTCTATTCAATCAAACTTCCAAAGAAAGAACTCTTTTGGATGGAGAAAAATACCACAATCTCATCGAAAGGAAGTGCTAGCAGTTATATCATTAGTTATTGCCAGAAACCAACATGTACTTATGTTCCTCAAACAATTGCATCAACCTCTTCAAAAGATCAAATAGATAGGTTTTTAGAAAATAAAATTCTGAACGCATTAAAACAGTTTGAAAAAACTAATACTTATGGATTCACACTGACAGACGATTTAGGTGCGATTGATTTAAAACATGAATTGATTGGTATATACGATATTCCATATGCCGGAAAACATGGTAAACTGGGTTTAGCTTATACAAACGCGAAAAGAAATAATGATTGTCATGCATGTTCTCCAAGAATTAGTTTTTTTCTATTTGTAATGAATGACGGCCAATGGGGGCTCGAAGTATCGGACATTAATGCTGAATCAATTGGATCATGGGGGAACCCTCCATCAAAAGATGCATTTAAAGTCATTGAAATTGGGAAAGATATATACGGTATAGCTGTAGATACCAGCTATGGTAATCAAGGTTGCTTCAGTGACGACAGAACAATCTATCAACCAATGAATGGTAAATTCCAAGAAATTTTTTCTGATGAGATAGCTTATGACTCTACTGCCTCTGGAACAGCAACAAACTCATCATGGAAAAGTAATTTTGCTTTTAGACAAAGTAATGGATACTTATATGACATTATCATGAGAAGCAATGGTACCAAGGATGGAGTTTCCTTCAAAAAAGAAACTATCTATAAATTTGATGGCACAAAATATTATTCTAGCAGTGTACAAAATAATTCAGAAGTGAATGTGAATAATATTTTAACTTATTCCAATATCAAATCTTTTATCGATAATTTACTTCAGTCGAATTGTTTTAGACATGAACAAGATGTTTCTATCTATTACACTGATAATGTCAAACGTTTTTTCAGTTTCACAAATCCTACCCATAAAATGATCTATGATGATAACGTCAAATACTGTAGACGATGGCCCCAGATAAACTATACTCTTCAGTCGCTTCAGATTATCGAGCAATACAACAAAAACAGTAAATCTTATGCTGATATTACCATTGATATAGGATTTTATGTTGCCAATAGAAGTAAAGAACGAAGAGGAACAAGTAGACAGCATATGACCCTTGTAGTAGAGAATGGTAAGATTAAGGTGGAATCTGCTTCCGCACAAAGTATAAAAAGCACACCTGCAGCTCAAAATGATGCAGGTGATTATCTTAAAAACTATGCTCATGAGCTGATGACCGGCAGAAGTATGTCAAATCAAAACGACATCATAGTCAAGTACAACAGCAAAGGCATCAAGATATATTGTCTTTCAAATATGAAAATGTGCAAAACCGAAGCCGAGGTTAAGGATTATTTTAAAAACCGTTGATCCATTTTTGAAAAAGTGTAAAGTATGTCCCTTTACGATTGTGTACTATGTCTGTCGCCTATACAAGCATGGGAGCAAGGGGAAGGAAGGATACCCTCAGCATATGATGGCTAAAGTATTGGAACTGAACCAGTCAACGGTGCAGATGACCCCTTATTTCAATGACCAAAGAGATTGAAGCTTCTTGCTTGACAGTTATTGGACGACTAAAATCTATCGCTTTTCACTATATTTTTGCAGCTTTGGAAATCGGCGCTTCAGGGGCTTGCTTTGTCCTTCGTTCCTAAAGTATGTATCCATTCTTGCAAAATACGCAACTCGTCTTGCGTAAATTTATTTTTGAATGCAGGCATTAGCATATTGTGAAAGCCTTCCCATTTGCCCTGACTTCCGTTTTGGATCACGTCAATGATCTCTTCGGCGCCTTTATTTGCGATCATTGCAAAAGACGGGCCGACTTTAGCCTTTTGGATGTCATGACAATTCAGACATCCGCTCTTTCTTACCAGCTGTTCGCCTTTTGGCAGCGCATAAAACGCTGCTTTTTCCTGCATCTCTTTAAGGTATTTTTCCTGATCGTAAAAAGTGAAGATATATTCGGCAATCGCTTTTAGTTCATCTTCCGTTACATTTCCTTTTTGCGAAGGCATCAGGCCGTAGGCATCTAGGCTCGCTTCATCGCAGTAGGATTTTTCCCTACTCGGTTCAAGTGTATAGTCTTGAATAAAAGGAATAAACTTCTTGGCTTTGTCTTCATTGTCTTTAATTTTCATAAAATCTTTTAAGTGAAAAACCACTGCCATCATCGGGGGTGCTTTTTCGTCTTCATAGGTATCGGGCGGCATTTTAAGATTGTGGCATATCCCGCACTTCTTTTCTAAAAGCGCAGCACCGTTATAGTGCGTTTCTTGTGCCTTGTCGCCACACCCTGTAAGTATTAAAACCATTATCAAGCCTGCTAAATAACGCATATTGTCTCCTTGGCATTTAAAAATATTTTGCTTTATCTGTCAATTTGTTTTTTTGTCATGATCTGACAGCTTTGTTTTATGAATGCCGCTACCGTATAATCTCGCAGCCGCAAATACAGCTATATTATTATCTCATATTATGTTTAATATAATTGTGTATTATAGTATTGACACTCTTAAATGAGACTATAAATGAGACTAAAATAATCTTATTTGTTCTATGCAGTGCGTTGCTTATGTGCGAATTTGAAGATATAAGGGTCAAAGATATAAGGGGTCAGGTGATAGTAATAGCACACTATTTCCCTTCTGTTCTTTTTATAATATTATTGATTGTTGGTTGAGCTAATTTAAGTATTTTAGCCATCATATGTTGAGAATAGCCTTGAGCATAACATTCTACTATAAGCT
>JAUPLS010000011.1 GCA_030836805.1 Campylobacterota bacterium
ATCTCAACAAAAAAGTATACAAATTTCATGAAGATGAAAGAGTTTATTTTGCCAATATCAGTAAATCACTAAAAATTTTTCATCACCTCATGGGTGGTGAAAAAGGTAAAGACTTACAAGTTACAGACAAAAGATATGTCAATACGTCAAGGACTTTGCTGCAAAAAATATCCTTCCTGGGTAAAGAGTTTTATCTGACATGGCAAGATCAAGACTCTATCTATCTGCCTGCCTCGCTTGCGTATTTTCCTACAAAAGAACTCAACGAGATGCTCTATTACTGGCTTATTGCTATGGCGGCCAAAGTCAATATCGCAGATAAAAATATCATAGAGGAAAATCAAACCGCAACGCTTTATCTCATCCATAAATATAGTGGCTTTAAAGCATTTTATACTATTGCCGGCGAATATTTGATTGAAAAATATGAACAATTGTCATTTATTAAATCTTTAGAGAGCCAAACGAACAAAGATTTAATAAATGATTACCCAAACCCCATGTGGATCTATCCATCTCCCCTGACGATAAACAGTACCAAAAAAATAAATGGTGAAGAACAAGAAGATCCGACAAGGGAAGAGAGTCAAGACAAAACAGATACTCTTAAGATGAAAAAACAGGCAAACCAAACCAATAACAAACATGAAACGGATGGTTTTTTGGCCTTTTTGCCAGAATCTTTAATGAGTATTTTTGAACAAGTGAATGTAGACAGATGCGAGGATGATACTTTTAATGAAGATGCACTTTATCATGCTGAAGATCTGGATGAGATAACCGTGGGGCAAAAACAAGCAAATCTGTCATCACGAATTAAAATGGACTTGGAGCTACAGCCAAATACTACCGTTATGTATCCGCTGGGAAAAGGTCACTATATAGATGAATGGGATTATCTTAAAAGTCAATACCTTGTAAATTATGTTCGTGTTTTACCCCGGGTGCCAATGAACGTAATACCGACAGAGTTGCCAAAACGATTAAAAAAAACTGTACAAAAAATTCAGCAGGAATTGGATCTCTTGAAGCTTGATCGTATCAAAAACGATCATCTTCCTTATGGGGATGAGATCAATATTGATACCTGGATTGAGTATCGCGGGCATCAAAACAAATCCATGCACCATCAAAAGTTTTATACAACTTTTGAAAAAAAGACAAGGGATATGGCCACGCTTATATTGGCAGATATTTCACTCTCCACAGAGGGCGGCATCACACAGGAGGTACGAATAATTGATGTGATAAAAGACTCTCTTATGGTATTTAGTGAGGCTTTGGAAAAACTTCAAGACAAGTTTGCCATATATACTTTCTCATCGCTACAAAATAAAAAAGTTTATTTTAGCATTATAAAAAACTTTAAAGACAAATACGATGATCTGATTCGCGGAAGAATTGATACCATCAAACCAGAATATTATACTCGAATGGGTGCAGCCATAAGAGAAGCGGCAAAGATTTTAGATAAACAGCAAAGTGCCAACAAACTGCTGTTAATTATAAGTGACGGCAAACCAAACGATGAAGACAGGTATGATGGAAGATACGGCATAGAAGATACAAAAAAAGCCCTTGAAGAGGTAAAGAAAAAAGGCATTACGCCTTTTTGTATTACTGTTGATCTTGATGCAAAAGAGTATTTAGGATATCTGTTTGGAAAAAATGGCTATGCGGTCGTAAGAGATGGTCAAAAATTACCAAAAATATTAACCGAAGTATATATAAATTTAACGAGATAAAAAAGGAATAAAATGTCAAAAAACTACTATTTACCCCAGTCAAACGAAGTAGAGCTTTTTAAAACTGCCGCACAAATGAATTTACCTATTTTGATTAAAGGGCCGACAGGTTGCGGAAAAACCAGATTTGTCGAATCTATGGGGGAAGAGCTTGGACGGGATGTTTATACGGTTGTTTGCCATGACGATCTAAGTGCTGCGGATTTAATCGGCCGCCATCTTATAGATGAAAACGGTACATATTGGCAAGACGGGCCTTTGACTAAAGCGGTGAGAAATGGTGGCATTTGTTATCTTGATGAGATTATCGAAGCCAGAAAAGATACCACTGTCGTGCTTCACTCTCTTGCAGATTATCGTAGGGTTTTATCCATAGACAGAACCGGTGAAACCATAGAGGCCCATCCTGATTTTATGCTAGTGGTATCCTACAACCCAGGCTATCAAAATGTTTTAAAAGGAATGAAGCCAAGCACAAAACAAAGATTTATTTCACTTAGTTTTGATTATCCAAAAGCAGAAATTGAAAAAGAGGTGATCAAAAAAGAGAGCGGGATTGATGAAGATACAGCACAAAAACTTGTGGATATCGCTAGAGAAATTAGACAACTCAGCGATACAGATATTCAAGAAGCAGTCTCAACAAGACTGCTTATTTATGCGGGTAAATTAATCACGAAAGGTTTTGACCCGTATCAGGCATGTATGCACTCCTTAGTAGAATCACTTAGCGATGAAGATGAAGTCCTAAAAGTGCTTGAAAAACTTATATCTTTACATTTTACAAGGGGTTCAAATGTTAAAAAATAATACTTTAAAAGAAGAATATCCTCCTGGGGATTTTGCAATTTGGATTATTATTTATGTTGAATTAATTACATTCGGACTACTGTTTATAGGGTATGTTGTTTCAAGAAGAGAGAATGTTCAGCTATTTAACGACTCACAGCTTATGGTGAGTCAAACATCAGGCTTTATCAATACGCTTATTTTGATTACAAGCAGCTATTTTGTAGTAAAGGCCGTTCATGGTATTAAAAATATGACGAAAGAGAGCTCCAAAGAATCCAGTATTGCAGCATCAAAATGGCTTTTGTCTGCTATTGTATTTGGGGTTGCTTTTTTAATCATAAAATTATCAGAATTTTCTCATATATTCGGACAGGGGATTACGCTTAGTACCAATAAGTTTTTCATGTTTTATATATTTTTAACTGTTTTTCATTTTATGCATGTTGCCTTAGGAACAATCATTTTATTTAATATATACAAAAAAACAAAAATGCAAGGCTATAGTGGGGATGATTGTGGCGGGATGGAAACGGGTGCTTCCTATTGGCATATGGTAGATTTGTTGTGGATTGTACTTTTTCCATTGGTTTATATAATAAAATAAAGGCAAAAAATGAAAAAAATTCTAGAAGGCGTATGGATCATTTTGGTGATATTGACAATTTTTGCTTTTATGTTAGGGCATTTAAAATTTATGCCGACTTACCTCGTCGCAATTTTGCTTATAAGCACATTTATAAAAGGGCAGCTGGTTATTGATTACTTTATGGATTTAAAAAAAGTTAAATTAAAATATAGACTTATACCAACCATATGGCTCACTGCTGTAATATCATTAATTGCGATATTGCTCTGATATTCTAAAGTTGATACTCTGCTCCAACAGGCAAAATGGCGCCGCTTTGATAGAATTTTTTCTGTCGGAATTTATGTTGACACAAAATCTTTAACGGCCTCGCAGCATCCGAATAGGCCTTTTGTTGTGCTGCCCTACTCCTGCTTTTCCTGTTCTTTTAGTTTGTTGCTCCATTCACACCCTTCGGCATCACCGCCGTCACAGGCTTTGCTAAAAAGCTCTGCTGCTTTACTTTTGTCCTTCTCTACCCCTTCTCCGTGCTGATACATCAGTCCAAGAAGAACACACCAACCCACACTTCCGCCGTCGCAGGCTTTGCCATAAAACTCTGCTGCTTTTGGCTTATCTTCTTTAACACCCTCCCCCCAAGCATACATATTTCCGAGTTTGCCGCATCCAAAAACATCGCCGCCATCACAGGCTTTATTAAAAAACTCTGCTGCTTTAACTCTATCTTGTTTTATATTTTCTCCAAGGTCATACATATTTCCGAGTTTTCCGCATCCAAAAACATCGCCCCCATCACAGGCTTTAGTGTAGAGCTCCTTTGCTTTTTCTTTATCTTGTTTCACGCCTTCTCCAAGGTCATATCTGTTTCCAAGCTTTCCGCATCCAAAAGCATCGCCCCCATCACA
>JAUPLS010000092.1 GCA_030836805.1 Campylobacterota bacterium
CAAAGAGTACCTGATGAAAAGGGATATAAAAATCTTCACTCCTCAGCCCTGCCTCCAATACTTCTTTGAATATTGCCGGCTCATAGATAATTGAGCTAAGAATCGCTCTTTCAAACGCTTCGCTATAAATCAATTGCTGCATTTTAATTTTCCCGTTATTTTATAATGTCTTATGGTATCTTCTTTTGGCTATTCTAGCTCTTTTTATGCGACATATCAAGGTCTGCTTATAAAAGCTTTATTTTGATAAAAGAAGTAATATTAGGGGGTCAAAGAAGTAATATTAGAGGGTTTAATCTTTGTACGGAAGTAATATTAGAGGGTTTAATCTTTGTACGGAAGTAATATTAGAAGGCTCAAAAAAAATTATGAGGAAGCAATCTTAGAGGATAAATGTTTGTTTTGGAAGTAATATTAGAGGTGATGAGCCTAATTTTATACTTTTTGAGATATTTTTCTTCTCATTTCTATTGATTTTCATAAATTTTCTATGTACATAAGGCATATTATAAAATTTGCGCCCGATTGATGGAAGTAATATTAGAGGGTTTTGCCGATTTTTATACATAGAATGGAGCCAATATTAGAGGTTTTTGGAAGTAATATTAGAGGGCTAGGAAGTAATATTAGGGGAGAAAAGTAGCTATTTTAGAGGTTTTTGGAAGTAATATTAGAGGGTTTCTAAGAATATAAGACTCTTTATATAAGAACATTTAGACTCTTATATAAAGAGTGTGACTTTATTCACTCTTTATACAAGAGAGACTCCAAGTATAATATAACTTCCGTTTCAAATTCGTCTGAATCGAGTTGATTTTTATTAACAATTCTAAAATTTTTTTGATCATCGGTTTCAATATAAGCTGCACAGACAAATGCACCCTCTGTTTCATAAGAGATATTTTTCAATAAAACCCTATCCCCATCAAATAAAATAGCTTCGCCGATAAGATCTTTCGTCGTAGTGTTTATTTCAGGTTTTTCTGTTACGACAAAAGGAACACTTGAATAATTAAACAAAGAAGGAATAAAGCCAACCCCCGAATTACCAAGATAATAAAACATTTCATCATTTGGGCTATAATCAATTCCAAATGATTGCAACTCCTCTACTCTGTATTTGAGTTCCCTTTTTGCGACCTGCAAAGATTTTGGAGAATCAGTAGGAAAACCAAGTGCATCCAAAACAGTCAACAATTTAAACCGCGATTCTTTTTTGTGGGTAAAAAACCAACGTATGATCGCCTTGGTTAAAGCAGAATCCACCTTAAGTAATTTTGGCAGCTCTTTTTTGTAATTAATAGAAAGTTCTCTTTCATAGAATTTCAAATATCGTTTATCCAATGTGATTGAATAGGCTTTGTGCTCTTCAAGATAATCCAAATGAGAAATTAAATTAAAGTCAAAAGAATCTCCTTTCGTATTGACATAATTAATAGTAATATCACGGATTTCTTTGATTTTGTCTCTAAGCCATTTTGTCTGTTTTTCCCAAGAGTTACTTTTTTCTTCTCCGCTGTACTCTTTGAGTATTTTTGTCTGACTGAAGATAATCACAACTTCTTCAGTAGGCAAGGGAATAATTTTTGCCGCATGCGTATAGATACAATCCAGTAAATCCCTGTGAACTTGGGTCAAGAGTTTTCGGCCTCTTATTTCGACTTTGCCCCAGCTTGTATGAATGGTTCTGATTCCTCCGTTGTTTTTGAATTCTCTGGCGGTCACAGAATTTCCTGAAAGTTTCTGCACGGGAGAAAAAATAGGAATACGCAATTCAGTGATAGTTGACGTACTGCTCTCTATTTTTTCTACAACATTAAAAAGGGTGAGTTGTTGATTATCTGTTTTCATGGGCATATTGTACTATGCAATATGTGTCAACACCCTTATTTATTTTTTGTTTTACAAGATTATATTGTGAATAGCCGATAGAATAGTGCTTTTCAAGGCAGACAAAATAAAAAAGTTTCGCATGCGAAATAATCTAATTGTAAACCAATTATAGTATTATTTGGTAATAAATTTCGCATGCGAAACAAAAGGTGAATGTATGATTATTACCATTGCACACTCAAAGGGCGGAGTAGGAAAAAGTTTACTTTCATGGCATTTGGCTATAGGGATGAATGTGCCCATTATAGATTTGGATTTTCAAAAAACATTGGTCTATACAAACAACCTTAGAAAAATAAATGGATATAAATCGTTAAAAATTATTCAGCCAGAATCCCCGCAATCTTTTGTGGAATTTATGGACAATTGGCCCGAAGATAAAAATATCATTATTGATGTGGGAGGGTTTGATTCAAACCTTAACAGGGCAGCACTTTATATTTCTGATCTTATCATCACTCCGGCGGTTGATCGTGTAACAGAAATGGCAGGGCTTTATAAGTTTCATCAGATTTTGGAAGAACTTTCACAAAAAATGAAAACACATATCAAGGCAAATATTTTACTCAATGATGTTAATCCAAGCGCAAAGGATTTTTCAGTTATAGAGGATTTGGTGGACAACCTAAAGCATTTTAGCCTTATGGATACGATTATCGCGCATAGGGCAGATTTTTACAGAACCATGGAGGAAGGCAGAGGGGTAACAGAGCTTGAAAAAAGCAAAGCCAAAAAAGAGATAAAACAATTAATCAAAGAGATAAAGAAAAAAGGATAGAAGATGGCAAAACGGAAGATAAATGCAGCAATGATATTGGCCGCAGGCGAAGATGCACATCTTCAGACTAATGATACAAAAGTTTCGCATGCGAAACAAATAGATGGACAAGAGTTTTTAGAGATAGAGATTAATAAAATTATAAACAACCCCATGCAGCCACGAATTTCTATCAACAACCAAGAACTCCAAGATCTTATGTCGTCCATAAAAGAGCATGGGCTTATACAGCCGATTGCTGTTATAAGAACGCGGGAAGGGAAGTTTATACTCAAAGCGGGGCAAAGAAGATGGCTTGCACATAAAGAGCTTGGTTTAGAAAAGATAAAAGCCATCGTAGAAGACGCAACAAATTTATCTCAAAAAGAAGAAGAGAAAAAACTTTTTGAAGTGGCGATCATGGAAAATACACATAGAGACAATCTTGATCCGTTGGAACTTGCCCTTTCTTTAAAACAGGCAATGGATAAAAATTTTTATACAAATTTAGAAGAATTAAGCCAGGCTCTCAGCAAATCAAAATCCTATATCAGCAAAGTATTTAAAGTGCTCTCTTTGGAAGAAGAAATTATTAAAGACCTAGAAAACAATAAATCCACCAATGACATTGAGTCGCTTTATGAAATACAAAAGATTAAAGATCCACAGGAGCAGGTGAGGGTGTATTTTGATTTTGTAGCCAAAAAGCTAGACAGGAAAGCACTTAGAAGCCATAATAAAACTAAAATTTCGCATGCGAAACAAGAAGTATTTTTTATTACTAAGCCAAAATTCATAAAATTAGATCTGGATACTACAAAATTAACCGAATCACAGAAGAAAAATATGATAGAAGAGTTGGAAAACGTTTTAAAAAAGTATTTTTAAAAATTAGAATTTCCCAAATATCAACTATGCAAATCGTAAAAAAATACCGATCAAAAGAGAAAGAAAAGCAGTAAGCAGAAAAGTAGAGACATTATATATTGTTTTGGAAAGCGGAAATTTTGTATCCACCCATTCCATGATCTTCATTGCTGGAAAGACCATAAAAAGCAGCATCACAAGGCTAAAAACTAAAGTCAGAACAAGGTCTATCATCATTGTACCCCGTAAAATTGTTGAATAAAATGAAATTCTTCTTGGTTTTGCAAAGGAATAGTTGCTATGCCGGTATTGTTATCGTCAAGGATATGCAGCTTGGAATTTTCTATTCTAAGATGACTCTTTCCCCATCTTTTCTCTAGTGCATCAAGTTGGCGAAAAATTTCCATATTGCTTGGTTTTTCTTTGAAGTCTTTATCCGTTTTGCTTAAAATTTGTAATCCGCCAAAGCGTTTGTCTATATAATAGGGGCTGTATTTCTTTATCTCTTCGTAAATACGCTTGTTTTTTTGCTCGGGTTGACTTTCCAAATAAGCTGAAACAGCTATAGCGATAAATCCTATAGCCAAAAGAGCAAACAGATAATTTTTAAAATTTGACATTAAATTCCTTTAGATGGCATATATAAATAATGTGTATCAGTATAGATACTTTTAGCTAAAAAATGCTTGATAAGCATCAATTTGAACATATAGAAAGTATGTTACTATTTTTTATAAATTTTTTAGAAAGCCGGGTAAGGATATGGAACAATTTTTTATTTTGGAGGGCGGATATTTAATTCTCGCGCTATTTGTGGTGCTGATTGCAATTTTTGTGGGGACACGGCCTTTTGTATCAAAAGGGGCATTAAAAAAAGGTTTAATGGGTGTTGTATCGGTTTTGGCTTTTTTTATTGGAGGGCACTATGCTGTAACTACCAATCGCATGACAGAAGTCAAAAATGCTTTTGAAAAAGGCCAACCTATTATTTGCGAGAGCCGCATGATAACGAAAGCGGCCCAGTCGGTTATTGTCCAGAAATCACAAGAGTGGTCTATGGAGGGGGACAACTTTGTTTCGCCAAACTATAATAGGCCTTTCCACTCTGCAAGATGTATCGTGAAATAAGATACGTCTTGCACGATACACAAGCATAAAAATTCTTCATATTATAAATTTCTATTATAGAAATAGATAATTTATAAATTATAATTAATAAAATCATCAAATTATATGATTTTCTTTCTTTTCTTGATATATGTCAATTATTTTTCTTTTATATGCTGTCATAATTTATCATGCTCGAGGCCATATTGGCCAGACGGTAAACAAATATTTAAAAGGATACATTTGATGGAGCCCTTAGTTGTACGACCGGAGATAGCTGTGGATCAATTCCTCCCTATTTTCATAGAGTCTACTCTTGTATTAGTGTTTGGCGTGGGATATGCGGCATTGATTACTTTAGCAAAAATGGGATTTTTTTCTAAAAAGTGGATGAATATTGGATATTTGTTTTGGGCATTACAAACTTACTGTTTGTACGATCTTTCTATATTGATTCAAAGTAGCCATTTTACAACAAAAGTTTTGATGGTTACGATGGTAGCATATTTGTTTATTCCCCACTTATATTTTTATCTCATAAGTGAATCAGAAAAGCGATATGAAGATATAGAAACACCGATACAACCATAAAAATAAAGGAGGAAATATGGATAAGGAAAATTTGTCAGTATGGACGAGTATACCATTTTGGCGTCGTTCAGCTGCTTGGGTAACCGGATTTGCGGTAATGTTGCTCATCTGGCTTAGTTTTGATACACTTGGACAGATCAGTATGGGGTCAGACGAAGATCTTAAAAATGGTATAACCAAGAGAGTCCCCGGACCTACGGTTATCAACTATGAGATTGATTATAAAATGAGCGAAAAAAGAGGCGGCGAAGTACCGGTTATCGGTAAAAAAGAGCTATTTTTTGGAAAAGAGTGGAGTGAGCAAGAGGCTGCTGATTTATTGCATCTTGGAAAACTAACATCACAAGCAAAAAACTGCATGAATTGTCATACGCTTTTAGGCAACGGCGGATATTATGCTCCGGATCTTACTAAGGCTTGGCTGGATCCGGCATGGAGAGAGGGAGGCCCGCTTCAAGGTATGACCGGAAAAAATACCAAAGAAGAAGCAATGGCTGAATTCTTGATGCATCCTTCACAATATCCTACGCATGCAAGAATGATGCCGGATCTTGGGATTACAGCAGAAGAAGCGAAAGGATTAGTTGCTTTTTTAAAGCATATGAGTAGTATTGATACGAATGGTTTCCCTAGAAACTTCTCTAAAACCGTAGAACAATTCACAGCAGGAGGCACTAATGCTCGCTAGTATCAAATCAAATCATTTACAAAGCGAATCTAAAAAGCTTGGAATGATGTATTTTAGGGTGGCTATTATACTTTTTGGCGCACAACTTCTTATGGGGCTTATTGCGGCAACACAGTTTCTTGTGCCAGGGTTTTTATTTGAAATTTTTGACTTTTCTGTAGCCAGGATGGTACATATTAACGCATTGGTTGTATGGATGCTCTATGCAATGTTGGGTGCAGTATACTATATGATCCCGGATGAGACAGGAATGGAAACGGTTGGTGTAGGCCTAGGTAAGCTCGCATTTTGGGTGCTTACCGCAGCAGTTACTATTGTTGTGCTTGTTTATATTTTTATCCAGGTGGGTTCAGGAAGCGAATCTACAATTTGGTTGATCAATGAAGGACGTGAGTATTTAGAAGCACCAAGATGGGCAGACATCGGCATTGTAGTTGTGGTGCTGGTCTTTTATTGGAATGTATTTGCAACTTTTATGAAGGGGCAAAAAACCGGTATTATGACCGTGATGGTAGCAAACCTGATGGCGCTTGCCGGCCTTTATTTGGCTGGGATGTTCTATACGGATAATATTTCTATGGATCAATTTTGGTGGTGGTGGGTAATCCACTTATGGGTTGAAGCAACATGGGAAGTTTTTGTTGGAACACTTGCAGCGTATGCGCTTATTAAAATCATCAACGCAAAACGGGAAATCGTTGAAATGTGGTTGTGGATTGAAGTGTTGATGCTTTTTGGTTCAGGAATTTTAGGGTTAGGGCACCATTACTTCTGGATTGGTACACCTGAATATTGGTGGGAAATAGGAGCGCTCTTTTCAGCACTTGAGCCTGTACCGTTGGTAGCGATGTTTGTACATGTACTTTATGATTGGGGTAAAGAGCAGGGTGTCGCCGAGCAAGAAGGACATAGAAATGTGATGAGAAACGGTCCTGCAATGGCATGGATTGTTGCGAATGCATTTGGAAACTTTTTGGGTGCCGGTGTCTGGGGATTCTTCCACACACTGCCACAAGTAAATATCTATACGCATGGTACTCAGTTTACCGCAGCGCACGGCCACCTTGCATTTTTTGGAGCCTATGCAACCATTTTGATCGGGATGATGTATCTTGGATTGCAAGGAGCTTATGGGATCAAAACGCTTAAAGCAACTTTTAAATCAAAGATGGGAATCGTTTTGATTATTTCTGGCGTGCTTGGAATGACTGTAGCTCTGACGATTGCAGGGTACGAGCAGGTATTGGTTGAAAGAGCTGAGCTTGGCGCAGGCTGGAATGCTTTCTTTGCAGCGCAAGAACTTCCATGGTATGTACAGGCCCAGACATGGAGAACCATTATGGGTGTTGTGACTTTTGTAGGGTTTGTTTACCTTGTGTGGGATTTGCTTACTATTGGCAAGCAAGCCCGCTTGGCTCAACAAGCTGAAGCATAAAGAGTGATATAAAAGTTATATCTAAAAAGCCACATGCATGTGTGGCTGGATGCAGGCTTTGGGCGTAAAGCACCCAGCCTCTATCAAAATAAGGAGTATAAAATGTTATTTGAACCATTTACAGATGTGGTACCGAGTTTTTTTGGCTGGCTTAATCAAGGGCCTTTAACTTTAACCATCTTTTTGCACACTGTTATTATATTGCCAATGTTTTGGATCTATGCACAGGAAAAAAAGAAGTTAAAAAAATAAAAAGAATTTTATAAAACCTATAAGGCTTATGAAAAGATGCAACAATTTTATTAAATTTAGTTGTTTTCTTGATATTAGTCAAGAGTTTGATAATGCGAAAAGCGCTATCATAGTTAAGATCAATAAAATTTATGTCAGTTCTAAGTTAAATTGAACTATAGAGTAAATGATCTAATATTAAAAGGGGGAAAATTATGACGTGGAATAATGTTTTAAGCTTAGCTGCGATTGCATGCTTGAGTACAACAATGGCAACAGCAGGCACATCTAAGATGGACTTTGCAGCGATGTATGAAAAAGAATGTCAGGGATGTCATGGCCCAATTCACCAAGGTGGGGTAGGATCTGACTTGAGGCCTGAGGCTCTAAAAATTAAAAACAGAGAGATGTTGGCAGAAAAGATTTTGCATGGAGTAGAAAATACTGCGATGCCTGCATGGGAAGGCACTTTCAGTAAAGATGATGCGACAGGAATGATTGATTGGTTGATTGACTGGAAAAATACTGTTGAATTGACTCTTAACCTTGATGAAGTCAAAAAAACATGGACAAAATTGGCGGACAGAGAAGAGCTTGCCAAAAAGTATCCAAATCCAACCGAAGTAAAGTCGGTACTTGATATTACATTTGCAACAGAAAGAGATGCCTCTTTGGTTGACTTCATCGATTCAACGACAGGAAAAGTGCTTTCTCGCCATAAAGCAGGTTTTGCGGTACACGTTACAGTAACGAATAAAAAGAATCCACGCTACGCGTACTCTATTTCTCGTTCAGGACGACTTACGATGTTTGATATCGGTGCACCGGGACAACCGGCGCTTGCATCAGTACAGGTTGGACAAGAATCCAGAGGCCTTGCCGTTTCTCCGGACGGCAAATATGTCATTGCCGGCAACTATAACCCCGGCGGAGCAGTATTGTGTGATGCGATGACGCTTGAGCCGCTTAAAGCATATGACACAAGCCGTGTTATTGATCCCGACGGACAAATTACTCCATCTCGAGTAGCTTCGCTTGCGGATACTCCATACGGGCCTTATTTTGCAATGGCACTTAAAGATGCCGGACATACTTATATTATCGATTATTCTAAACCTGGTTTTCCAATCGTTGGAGATGTGCCGAATATCGGTAAAATTCTTCATGATGCATTCTTGAATGAAGATGAAGGCGAAGATTTTGGACGCTACTATATGATCGCTTCTCAAGGGTCTGACGTAATGGGCATTGTCGATTTTAAAGAAAAAAATCTTGCCGCAAAAGTCTATACAGGGGATAAGTCTAAACCGCATCCGGGGCAAGGAAGTTCATGGTATTCTAAGGGGCAGAAAAAACAACTTCATGCTACAGTGAGTATGAATATCGGTTCTGTCGTAATTTGGGACAGCAACTGGAAAGTGGTAAAAAAAGTAGAAACGGCAGGCGGCGGCCTTTTCATCGGAACAGCGCATCATACGCCATATCTTTGGGCAGACTGTGTACTTGGTACTCCGGAATACTATAATGAAGTGCATTTGATCAATAAAGATACTTTGGAAACAGACCGCATCATTAAAGTAGGAAAAACCAAAGGCCAGCTCATTGATGCAAAAACAAAAAAAGTACTCCAAGAATGGGATGCAACACAGCATGAAAAAGTACCTGTAAACGAAGCACAGTCTACAGTAAGCAACGAAACACTTTTGCCTTATCCTGAAAAACTTGGCGAAGCGGTGAAAGAGCCTGTACAGCCTAGACTGCTTCATGCAGAACCGGCAAACCATGGTGAATGGACGATGATTTCAGAGTGGACAACCGGAAGAATCGGTATCTATAACTCTAAAACAGGTGAGTTTATCAAATATATTCAAAACTTGACAACACCTACGTTTACCTATTCGGTTGAGCACAGACAACATATTCCTGGTGCTTAATCGTTTTACCCTCCTTCTTCTTGAAGCTCCCTTCAAAAGAGGGGAGTAAATTTTTTTATGAAAAATAGAGTACAGGTTTGGTTTGTCAGATAAGAAATGATAAAATCAAAAGTATGCACAGGGCATAGGTTTTAAACAGAAATGTTTATTTAATAGCGAACAAAGGGGAAAAAATGAAAAAGATAATAGTGCTCTCAGTTATAGCATCATCACTGATGATGGCGGGAGGAGAAATCGCACCGGTAGAGCCGGTCGTAGAAACACAGCCTGCGGTAAGTACGGATTTTGGTATTTTTAATGATGTCAAATTCAACGGTGAATTGCGTACTCGGTATGAATATGCTGATCAAAGCGGCAATGTAGCCGATGCAGCGGATACGCTGACAACACGCTTTGCGCTTTCTGCAAATGCAGGACTTGGCGGTATCGAGGGGCTTAGCGTGTTTGGCCAAGTGATGGCAGTGTCCAATTTCGGGCTTGATAATTATTCTTTTGTAGGTGGCGGAGATACAGATTATGATGCTATCAACGATCCCGATATTGCACGTTTGACGCAAGCATATCTTGATTATAAAACAGGCGATACCCTCTTTAGACTGGGCCGTCAAATGATCAATATCGATGATGAGCGTTTCGTCGGGGCGGTAGGCTGGAGACAAATGCCGCAAACTTTTATGGGGTATACGGCAACAAACAGCTCCATCGAAGGGTTGAACCTGATGGCTTCTTACCTCACAGAGCGTTATGGAATTGTTGAAAAATTTGAAGAAGGTACGGAAACGGTACTATTGCATGCAGACTACCAAGTGATGCCTGAACTGAAATTGACCGGATACGGATATCTGATCGGCTCAGGGCCCAATGTTTATGGAAGTGATACCTTTGGTGTGATGGCGTCTGGAAAAGCAGGGCCGGTCAACTATATCGCTGAAGTGGCAACACAGCAGGATGCTTCTATGGATCATGTGAGTTCAGTTGCAAAAGGGGATACGGCAGATGCGATGTACTACCGCGTGGATGCAAGCACGGTTTATAACGGGTTTCTCTTTGGCGCGGCGTATGAGTCATTCGGCGCAGCAGACGGCAATGCCCACGGGTTCAATACCCCGTTTGCAACACTGCATAAATGGCAAGGATTTGCAGATGTATTCTTAGCATACACCGGCGGACAAAATTTGTATGGTTTGAATGACCTCTACGGCAAGATCGGATATGTAGGCGGCGAGTATGGCCAGCTTACGGCATTTTACCATGTGTTTAATGCAGAAGATGTAACTGGATGTTGTGGTGTTCCAAATGATGATGCGGGTACAGAACTTGACGTGGTTTATAACTACGATTTTTCAAAAAACTTGAACTTTATGGCTAAAGCAGCCTTCTTCTCAGGAGAATCAGAGGCTACAATCGATGTGGCACGAAACGACAAAGAAGTGTACTGGGTACAGATCGGCTATAAATTCTAGTCTAGTACCTCTAAAGCACAAGCGGTTTCCTGCTTGTGCTTGTTTTTGAAGTTTGAAAAAGAGAATTTAATAAAAAGATATATCGATCTTTTTATTAAATTATCCAAAACGGTTTTATTTGGAGAGTAGCTGTGAAATATTTTATTTTCTTTCTTTTTTTAATGCTCTCAATTATGTCTTGGGCTCAAGAGACAAAATATATGGACAACCATTCATGCAAAGAATGCCATGAGCAGATCTATGATGAGTATCAGTCTTCGGTCCATTCGCATAGTTTTTTTAGCAATACATTTCATCAAGACATTGCCAAGGAAGCGCACGCCCAAAAGTATGAATGCGCCGTGTGCCATATGCCTATGGCAAACAATCTTCAAGACCTGATCGAAGGGAAAGCCAAACCCGATATCAACAACAAAACACACACAGACGGCGTTTCATGTTTTTTTTGCCATACGATCGCCTATGTAAAAAAGTCGCATAAATACAACATTAATATTCAAGCCCGACAGGCAGAAGGATACAAGCCTACGCTTTACGGCACACTTATGAATCCTGACGATAGCGACAAGCACTCCTCAGCGACCAATCCTGTCTATTCTGCCAATGTATGCAAGGGGTGCCATTCGCATAAAGTAAACGATAACAACATTACCGTATTTCGTACCATGCAGAGTGAACAAAACAGCAAAGATTGCATCAAATGCCACATGCCTGAAATCCAAGGCGGCCCGGAAAAAATCGACAAGCGAAGCAGGGGCCATCATGCCAGCCATAAATTTTTGGGCATTCATGATG
>JAUPLS010000093.1 GCA_030836805.1 Campylobacterota bacterium
AACGACCATCTTGGTTGTCATCAGGCTCATACTGCATCCATGACACGTACCGGTGAGTTCTATATAGACTGTGCCGTCATTTACTCCCAATACCTTGATGGCTCCTCCGTGAGAATTCACATAGGTATTTACCTTCGGCAGATTGATCTTTACTGCGTGATATATCTCTTCATCTGAAAATGGTATCATAATGTTTATCCTTTGTTATAAATATATTAAGTTTTTATAATATAAATTCTTTTTCCTTAAAAAGGATTAAATTACTCCTATTTAATTTTTTTGAGTCTTAAGCTTAAAAGAAATCCAATCATCAGCAGTGTTATGGTCAGGAGGTATATCACGGTATAGCTCTCCACAAATTTAAGAATGACCCCTCCCAGGATAGGAAAGAAAAGCCCGATTGAAGTGATATTGGTCTGGATAGCGGTGTAAACCGGCCGTTTTTCTTCAGGGGCAATCTCTATCACCAGATTCATGCCGCTGTTGTTGAAGCCATCCAAGGCTATGCCGAACAGTAAAAAGATAAGAGCATAGCCATAGGCATCTTTTGCAAAAAGAGCAATCACAAAAGCACCAATAATAAATATAAAACTAAGCGAAAGCATTTTCTCATAATCGTCTATCCGCGTCCACAATAAGCTGCTTCCTATGATGCTTCCGAGCATCTGTACCGTGATGAAGCCGCCAAGCATCCATCCGGTCAGGGTAAAGGAGCTGTTGGCATTTAAAATGACAAACGGCATAGCCAAAAGATAACTGAAACTCAAGAGAATGACGACTATTTGCTGTTGAAGCCTTTTGTCGCCCCTTAAAAGAAGTTTGGAGTTTTTCATAAAAAGTTTAAAACTTTTTTCTTTGATGGAAACATTTTGTTTTACCGGTTCTTCTATGGTCGAAAATACAACAAAACCTATCGCCATCAGCAGGCTGCTTACGATAAAAAGATAAGCATAATTAAGCGGTGCGTCGAAATGGTGGAGCACATATCCTGCAACACCTCCGCTTATGATGGAGGCCACAGAGCCTGCAATCTGTCTGTGTGCCATGCTTTTTCCGCGATATGTTTTGGAAAAAAGTTTCGCTTGAAGTTCTTTAAAGTAGATAGCGCCAAATCCTGCCGTAAATGAAAAGAAAAAGAGTCCAACCCCGATAAAGAAGAGCGTCAAAGGTTTGTTGGTTTCACCAAAAAGAAAGATGCTCACGCCAATCATAAGCCATGAAAGAAATCTAAAGAAAAACACTTTGCTGAGATAAGGCAGTACTCTTTGATAGGCTTGCGCATGAAAAGCTGCATAAAGCTGTATGACTATGGCGCCGCCTCTTAGCAAAGAGGCAAAAATCCCTACGATAATCACACTGTCGCTGAAATGATGCACCATCAGCGGTAAAATCGTAGAGGGCTCTGCTATCGTGATGGCAAGCGAAAGAAAAAATGCATGAATAATATTTTTGTAATTATTTTTTGGATCATCCAGTTTAAACATGATGCGTCACTTTAGCAAATATGCCATATCAATGTGCCGAACATGTGCCGCCGCTGCCGATTTTTTCCAATTTCCCTTGCACAAAAAGCGCCACGCTTTCTTGAACGGTTTGAGAAATATTGTCAAAGTAAAGATCAAGTCCTGCCTGTGCAAACCCTTGTGCCGGTGACCCGCCGATGCCGCTGACGATCAAGGCATCGGGATGAAGGCTCATGATGTTGGCTACTGCGTTGCCGCATGCCCCGCCGCTATGTCCCGGATTTTGTACTACTTCTACCTCTTTGATCTTTTGATCTTCCAGCGTGATGATCGTGTAGAATTTTGCTTTGCCAAAATGGGCGCCTCGTTTGCTAAGGTATCCCATGTTTTCGTCTGTGGGAAAAACTAATCTCATTGTATCTCCTTTTGTGAATGTTTGTAGTTAATGCTGCTTGATGATCTCGTTCATTTGTGTTTCGTCAACCAAAACCAATGCGTTCTCTTCGAATTTTTTTAACACTTCTTCAAGGGTAATGCGTTCAAATCCGGAATGATAGATCTGTACATTCTCTTGTGCTTTCAGCAGTTTATAGGGCATCATTCCCATTTGTTGTATGATAAGCGTATCGGCTCCTTCGTCGGTGAGCCACTGGACAACGGCTTGTCCGCCCTCTGCACTGTTTTGTTTTATGGATATTTCACCGTCTTGGATAAATGCAAACCATTTCGCTTTTCCAAAAAGCGGTGCAGCGGCGGGGTTTTCTTTGTTTGTTTTGACCGGTATGGCAATTTTCATCGTTTGTCCTTCTTTTTGTTTAAGGTATTCATTTTTTTGCGAAATGATAACGGCTTTGCCGTGGAGCAGGGCATCTGCAACTTTTTGATGCGCAGATACTAAGATTCTTGAAAACGTGGTTCTGGATATCCCCATGCGCTCGGCACATTCCTGTTGGTATAGTCCCTCAAAATCACTCAGTCTTATCGCTTCCATCTCGTCATGCTCAAGCACTATTTGCTCAAGATTTTTTGTCTGGATACCACAAGGTTTGAAACAGACTTTATTGTGATTTTTTTCAATATTTCTTATAATTTTTTTTCGACCCAACAACACCTTTTATGGGCTCCTGATTTTAATTAATCCTTGTCGGATTTAAAAGTATTATAACGGACATATGTTCAAAAGTCAATGATTTTTTGTTAACTTATAAAAATTATAATTTTTTGGTTGATAGGGTGCATCGTTAAAATTAACAAAGGATGGTGCAATAATGTTATTGTGTAACGATAGAAATAGTGCCCGCTTGTTTGATGTGAAGATGTCTGCCGTGAATAGTCACGATGTCGCCATCTAGTTCAAGCATATTGTATTCATTGCCCAGATCGATTATGATCTCTTTTTCAACCCTACCGTAAAAATTTCCCAGTTTTTTGATAAATTTTAGAGGTGTAAAAATAAAAAAACGTTTAGAGCTTAACAACATGAACGGTGTCATTATAAGATGAGCCGGCAAAAGAAAAATGGCAGCAAGAAGGTATTTTAAAAGACCCTTTTCCAAAATGCCGAAACGTAGAGTTTCAGAGAGAAATTTTTGTTGAAGGTCACCCATGTTTCCGGCAGAAAAAAGAAAAAGTTCGACGTTGATTTTAAAGATGTTATGCTTTCGGGTTTTGGGT
>JAUPLS010000094.1 GCA_030836805.1 Campylobacterota bacterium
CCTTGTCTTCAAATGGCTCCTGCATTTGAAGAGGCGGCAATGAATATGCCGCTTCAGGCACAATTTTTGAAGGTAAATACCGAAGAAGAGCCGCAGCTGGGAGCACGTTTTGGTATCCGAAGTATTCCCACTCTGATTATATTTAAAGACGGCAAAGAGATTGAGAGGCTTAGCGGGGCATTGAGCGCGAGCAGATTGCAAAGCTGGGTGAAACGATATATATCATAAATATGTCTTATAAAAATCTTGTAAGGGTTTTAAAGAGCGACAAGTCGCGAGAGCTCTCTGCTGAAGAGCTAAAATTGGACTTTGTTCAATTTTTGAGCATAAATTAGAAAGAGCGACAAGTCGCGAGAGCTCTCTGCTGAAGAGCTAAAATTGGACTTTGTTCAATTTTTGAGCATAAATTAGAAAGAAAAGTAGATGAATAAAGCAAAAATATTAGTAGTGGAAGATGATGCCAATCTTAACGAGACTATCTCTGAATTTCTTGAAGAAGAAGGCTATGAAGTAATTTCTGTGCATGATGGGCATGAGGCTCAGGAAAAATTGTATGAGAGTTCTTATGATCTCTTGCTCTTGGATGTCAACATCCCAAAAATAAATGGTTTTGAACTTCTTAGAGAGGCTCGAGAAAATGGAGTGGCGGCCCCCGCGATCTATATTACTTCCATGAATTCCGTAGATGATCTAGAAAAAGGATTTGGAAGCGGATGTGATGACTATATTCGAAAACCATTCGCACTTAAAGAGTTGAAAATACGAGTCGACACGCTACTTAAGAGAAGTTTTTTCCATGCATCGAGTGAATTGATGCCCATTTCTAAAGAAATTGCCTATAATATTAAGAATAATGAATTAATGATTGATGGGAAAGCAGTTCCGCTGGGAAATAAAGAGTCAAAACTTTTAAAACTTTTTATGAAGCATGAAAACGAAGTGATTGTGCATGAACGTATCTATGAGTATTTATGGGAGTTTGATGAGGAGCCTAGCGATACGGCATTGCGCACATACATTAAGAACTTACGAAAAATTATAGGCAAGGACAGAATTGTTAGCATTAAAAAACAAGGCTACAAATTCATTGCTGAAAAGTGAAAAAAAATCTTTACTTCGATTTTTAGTGCTTTATACGGCAATGGTTATGTTGATGATCATGCTCCTTTCTGTTTTTTACTATCAAGGTCAAGAAAAACTTATGCTTGCACAAGAAAGAGCAACGCTTTCCAAATATGCTTACATACAAACTAAAAGATTGAAAGTCTTACATCATTTTTTTGATGAGAGAACAACCTATCCGCGCGATCCTCGTTTTAGGTCTGCCATATATGATAATGAATTCGTAAAGATTTTTTCTTTGGCTAAAGAAGAAAATATCTATTTTGACAAAGAGATCTATATTGCAGGCAATATGATTCATTTTATTGAAACATTAGACAATTATTATTTGGGTGCAAGATATTTGGTTATTGAGGTCGATGATGATACGGGATGGAGAACGGAAATATGGAGACGTATTTTTGGATACGGATCAGTCATATTTATCTTTTTTATGCTTTTTGGCTTTTATCTTGCTAAGCTGTTTTTGAAGCCTATGCGTGATTCGATTGTATTGCTCGATAGGTTTATTAAGGATACTACCCATGAGCTTAATGCCCCACTTTCGGCCATTCTTGCAAATATTGAAATGATGGATATGGATGTGATGGCAGAAAAAAACAAAAAAAGACTGGCCCGTATTAATATTGCCGCAAAAACAGTTTCTACGCTTTATCAGGATTTGACTTATCTGACGCTGGAGCATGAAAGACGCAATGAGGATGAGCTTGTAGAAATTAAGCCATTGCTAGAAGACAGGGTAGAGTATTTTAATGCTTGGATCCAGTCTAAAAAATTGGAATGCCTTATGGATATGGAAGACGTAACAATTATAATTGACAAAAGAAAATTGACACGCGTGATCGATAACCTTATCTCCAATGCAATTAAGTATAACCAAAGAGGGGGCACTATCGGTATTGAGCTAAGAGAGGGGATGTTGATGATCTGGGATACGGGCATTGGTATAGAAAAAGAAAAAATACCTTTGATGTTTGACCGCTACATGCGCTTTGATGAAAGTGAGGGGGGATTTGGCATAGGATTAAGTATTGTAAAAAAAATTCTTGATGAGTATCATATTTTGATTGAAGTTGAGTCGGAAGTAAAAAAAGGTACAAGGATGATATTGAAATGGTGAAGAAATTTTTACTTATGGCAACATTGATAATGTCAGGGATGTTCGCAGAAGATGCTTATGAGCGCCACTGTGTACCATGTCATGCTCCGCTTCCAACTTCCTTGCAAAGAATGTTTATGAATCACCTTCTTGTGTATGGGGGTGAGCATAATTTCAAGGCAGCCCTTAAGCACTATTTGCGTTATCCTTCCAAAGATATTTCTGTAATGTCTGATTTGTTTATAGATAATTTTGGCATAAAGGAAAAAAGCACTCTAAGCGATGAAGAGCTTGATGAAGCGATAGATATCTATTGGAGTAAATTTAAGGTTTTTAATAAGTTAAAGTAGATAATATAATTTATGGTGAAGAAACAAAGAGAATAATAGGCAGAAGAGAGAAAAGATGAAAAAACTAATTGCTGCTTTGGCAATAGGAGTGTTCGCGATGATGATCTTGTCTTCCGGCATCGAGGCGGCGTCCAAGAGTGAGCAGGGGCAAAAACTTTTTAAGATGAAACTGCGCAAAGCATGCAAGTTCTCGGGTATCAAATTTGCTAGATATCATACTCAAGAAGAGTGGGAAGAATTTTATGAACAAGAGAAGTTTCCTGAGGAAACAAAAAAAATTTGTCCGAAATTGGATTTAAAAACAATCAAACCCTCATGGTGGGAATCTATTTATGAGTTCACTCGAGAATATGGCGTGGGCGGAGCCCATGTACCAAAATGCTAAATAACATTTTATTGTAACTTCTTGAAGCAATTTTTCTTTTATTGCTTCTTTTTTTTCTTTCATATTCACAATCTTTTCACAATTTCATGCTAAAATACCGAATCTCAAAAAAAAAGGATAAGAAATGACTAAAATGACTAAATTGGCACTTACTGCATTGCTTGGTTTTGCTGTACTTTCAACAACTGCATCAGCGGACGCAAAAAAAGGGCAAAAGCTTTATATGAAAACGCTTAAAGCACCATGTGGTATGTCAGGAAGTAAATTTGCAGCAACTCACACGCAAGATGAGTGGGAAGAAATCAATAATGCTGGTAAATTTGAGGAAGAAGTGAAAAAAATCTGTCCTAAAGCGAACATGAAACCAGCTCACGCAAAAGATATCTATGATTTCGCATATGAATTTGCATCTGATTCAGGTAACGTACCAAGCTGTTAATATCAACTGGCTTAAGGGTTTAGAAGTTATAATTTCAACTTTCAAAGCTAAAGATTGATCGAGAGATCGAGCTTTCTTTGGACGAGAGGGACTTAAAAATGGGTGGTTAAGCCAATGGCGGTACCTGGATATGAGGTAAAGAAGAGCAAGGATTCTCTTCTTCAAGATGAATTTTAAAAATAAAAAAGGAATTTAGAATGAAAAAAATTGCAATCGCAATGTTATTTGCAGGCAGTACACTTCTTATGGCGGATGCTGCGGCAACGTATGCAAAATGTGCAGGTTGTCATGGAACAAACGGTGAAAAAGTTGCACTTGGTAAATCTGCTGTTATTACTGGACAAGACGCGGCAAAAACAGTTGAGCAGCTTAATGGCTATAAAGCGGGTACACTTAATCAACACGGTATGGGTGGCCTGATGAAAGGTCAAGTTGCATCATTGGATGACGCAGCGATCAAAGAACTTGCTGATTATATTGCTGCAATGAAATAATCTATTTCGCCTTCATTCCAAAAGCCATAAGATTTTTTAGGCTTTTGGAATCTTCTTTTTTCTCATTCATTTTATACTTTTCAGTTTAACATTTTATATGCTGGTGCAATTTGGTTTCATGGATGCTGTCTGTCAGGCTAATTTAAATAAAATTTATTTTTTAGGATTTTCTCTCCTGTGTTTTACGGATGCCGTCTAGGAAATATTTGAATTTATTTCGAGGCAATTGAATATAAAGTTTTTCGGCCGATACCGATATGGAATGTAGCTTTGCTGAAAAGAATAGGATATGTGATGGAGTGTCGTTGTAAAAAACAACAAACAATTTTATTTATGGGTGTATCGGTTGAGGCGATATTTGATTTTTATGCAGGTTGTAAGCTATACTTTGCAATTAAGTTGTCAAAAGACAAGAGATGTTGTTGTGGCAGTTGAAGTAGAATGAGAGAAAAAATAAGATGAACAATTTTGGTTGCTTAAATATAAGGCTGACACAACAGTGCGGTTTCAAAATGGATACTGTTATGACAGCCATTGTTTTTTCTGCTCTATATGCATATAAAGTGCTGCATATTAGTGGTTTTTTGAGGGTGGATGGCGGGTTAATATCTGTTTCTTCGGGACTTAAAGATTTACAGATAATTGCCCAAAAATTTTTGCATATTGCGATGGTATTGTAGGTTTTCATGTTGTTTATTCGTTTTTTGTACGGGAGTATTATTGTTTTTGCGCTTGCCTTTAGCGCTGTTAAAGCAGATAATTCTTCCGAAGCTTTTGCTTATCTTAATGCTTTGCGTCAACACAGCGGCCTTGTTGGGCTAAAATCTAATGATTTGCTTCAAAAAGCTGCCGCAAATCATGCGCGCTATCTCATAAGAAATCAAAATGGCGGACACTATGAGCATCCGGATATGGCAGGGTTTACGGGCGTTACTCCTTCTGACAGGGTATTGCATGCAGGCTATGCGTCTAAAGCAGTGATGGAAAACGTGTCTGTCAATACAGGCACTGCCAAGGAGTCCATTGATACCCTTTTTGCGGCTATTTATCATCGATTTGTATTTTTGAATTTTGATAAAGATGAGATAGGCATAGGCTATGCATCCAAAAAGGCGAAAAAAGGATTTTTTTCTTCTTATGTTTATGATCTTGGGTCAACTGCAGCAAATGCACTTTGCAAAACAAGTCACCCGATGCAAAACAG
Source organism: Campylobacterota bacterium (assembly GCA_030836805.1). Classification (GTDB taxonomy): domain Bacteria; phylum Campylobacterota; class Campylobacteria; order Campylobacterales; family Sulfurovaceae; genus Sulfurovum. Next base: position 5,094 of record JAUPLS010000094.1, read on the forward strand.
CGTATATTATTTGCAGAATATATGCAAAAATACCTCTCTTGCAGTACCACAATCTCTATATGAGCAAAAAGAAAATGAAATACGCCGAAAAAACAATGATATAGTGATTTATCCGTATGCAAATCAACGCAATATACCGCCTGTTTTCTTTGATGAGTCCCCTGATCCTTTGCCCGAATACAAGGTGAGCGGTTTTCCTATAAGTGTACAATTCAATCCTGCCGTGTATCGCCAGGTAAAGCTTAAAAGGTTTCAACTTTTTGATGCGGGGGGGCAAGAGGTCAGGAGAAAAAAAATTTTAACCCATCAAAATGATATACAGCGTCGTTTTACTTCTCTGCAGTTTGCTTTAATGCCTTTGCAAAGATTGGAGTATGGCAGAACATATCGTGTCGAATTTGAAGCTTTGTGCGATGGAAAAAACGTCAAAAGATCTTGGAGATTCAGCACGTTAATACCAGAGGGAAAACTCTATAAGATTACAAAAAAGCAAACAACCCTGAAAATAAAAAAAGGGGAGAAAATCATTTTTTATTTTGAGCCCAAACATCCGAAAGATCTGCTGGAATGTGTCTCCTACACTACAGGAGTGAATATGGGTTGCATAGATCAAAATACACTTTGGGCAAAAGTCCCTCCGGATTTTTCCGATACAAGCTATACGCTCAATGCAGGAAACAGAAGCGTAAAACTCTTAATAGACTAAAGTGATGCTTTTAGTCCATAAAAATAATTTTGTATTTTTAAAATGCTTTTATTTCCCAGTTGATCCAAGAAAGTCTCTAGTTTATCTTTTTCTTTCCAGATGGGATTTTTGACATTTGCCAAGAGAGCCAGTTGTGTTTTGGCGGTGCTCATCGTACCTATCTCATCTATTAAGCCTGCAGCCTTGGCCCGCATAGATGAGAAGATATGGGCATCTGCATAGCTGGCAGAATTATTGATGTCTAAACCCCGTGCGGTGGCAACATCTTGAACAAAGAGCGCATAGGTATCCCGGGTCAGTGTTTCAAGTTCTGTACGCTCTTGTATTGTCCATTCTCTAGTGGGGGTGCCGGCTTCTTTGTAGGTGCCTTGCTTAACAATCTGTGTTTTAATGCCTATTTTGTCCATCAGCTCCTGTATGTTGGCACTTTCCATGATGACGCCAATGGAGCCCACGATTGCTCCGGGATTGGCAATAATTTTCTGGGCATAAATGGAGCTATAGTAGCTTCCGCTCGCCATAATCCCGCTCGCGTAAGCAATGACTGGCTTGTGTTGTTTTAGCTCCTTGATGGCATAAGCGATCTCCACCGAAGGAGGAACGGCACCGCCGGGGGAGTTGACATTGAGCAGTACCCCTTTGATGTAAGGATCTTTTTGTGCTTTTTCTATTTGCTTGACAATGGCATCTGCATCCATGATGGGCCCAAAAAGGTCAATTTTTTGAAGATTGGCCGGGTTAAGCGGCGCAGATTCTGGCATAAGAACAACAAATGCAATGAGTAAAAAAAGCATACCCAAAAAATGTTGTCCTATCCATTTGATGATATTTCCCAAAGTTTTAAACATATTGCTCTCCTTGTATGTACACCTGTGAGGCCTCTTTGGTATACAGGATGGTCCAAAGCGGAATTTCTTCTACTCTTTTAGGGGCATCCGGCAAAGTAATGACCGTAAAATCGGCCAATCTGTCCGGTTCTATTTTCCCACAATCAAGATGCAGTATTTGTGCAGCATTTGAAGTGATGGCTTCTATGAATTTTGAAGCTAAACTTTTGAGTTCTAAGTGCTCGTGCATCATAAGTGCCGCTCTGAGTTCATCAAAGATTGAAAGGGTATTGTTGGAACTGAGTCCGTCTGTGGCCAGAGAAAAAGGAAGCGTTAGTTTTTCTATAGCAAGTCTTCCGCACCCCAAATAACGATTGGAGCGTGGGCAGTGTGCAATAGAGTGTCCTTGTTTGTGCAAATGTTCTATCTCTTCTTCGTTGGCTTGAATGCAATGAGCGAAATGGGTAGGATAGCCGTCAAATGTTTTTATAAATTCTTTAGCCGTAGTAAAAGGCTGGCTTTGATTGAAATAAGTTTCAAAAAAAGGTTTAAATTCTCCGTCTCCATTATCCAGCCATGATCTTTCGGCGGGACTTTCGAGCAGATGTGTACTTAAGGGGTAATGGTTTTCTTTGGCCAGGTTGACAATATGTCTAAGTGCGACCGGATGAACCGAATAGGGAGCATGAATGGCAACACCGGGGGTAATGCGATCCTCCTTGTGGCTACATGATATTTTGAGGCGTTCTTTAAAATCATTATACAGCATATCGATATTTTGAGGATTGCTGCCTATGAATTCATTGAAAAAGACGACTCTTTGTGGGGTTTTAATGCAAGCTTCGAGTTCCAATCCGAAACTGGAGATGGCACCAAAAGAAGTGATCCCCGAACGAAGCATTTCTTGGCAGGCATTTTGCATGATATGTATATTGCAGCCTTTGGTGAGTCCGTCGCGGTCGTCTATGACCGAATACAGCCATGGTATAAATGAGCCGTATTCCAGTGTGGTCTTATTGGAAGAAAATTCAAGGTGTACATGGGTGTTGATAAAGCCGGGATAAAGTATAGAATGGGGTTCTGTGGTAATCAATATGGCATTTGGGTATTTTTGTTGCAATACTTCCAGGGAAGCTATTTCGCTGATGGTTTGGGTAAAAGCAACGGCATGGTTGCTCAAAAAACCCGCAGGAGTGTAGATGTAGTCAGCCGCGATTATCTTCATAAATGCTATCCTTTAATACTATTTAGATAAAATAATACCCAAAATAAATAAATAAGGTAATCCAATGAAAATCGTCGTTATCCAAGGTCCAAATCTTAATATGCTAGGCGTAAGAGAACAAAATGTCTATGGTTCAATGAAGCTAGAGGATATTCATACACAAATGAAAGCATACGCAGATCAAAACAAACTTGAAATCGAATTTTTTCAAAGCAACCTTGAGGGTGAAATTGTAGATCGCATACAAGAGTGTTTGGGGGACGCGGATGGCATTATTATCAATCCGGCGGCATATACGCATACTTCTATTGCAATTCGTGATGCAATAGCAGCAGTGCAGATCCCAACGATTGAAGTGCATCTTTCAAATATCCACCAAAGAGAAGAGTTTAGACATGTTTCACTTACTGCTCCGGTATGCGCGGGCCAAATCCTGGGAATGGGGCCATTTGGTTACCATTTGGCAATGGTAGGAATGAAACAGATACTTAGTGAAGTGGCTGCAATGAGAGCGCGTGTTCAAAACGCACAAGCTCAGGCAAAATAGTATTTTATTTAGAAGATAGCTTTTAAAAACAATTAGCCTTAAAAGACCAGATATGAACTATATGCTCAAAGATGAAAATGCTATCTATTATGAATGCGGATACAGTTGCGACAATGCACTCTATCTGCGGGCAGGAAGTGAAGCTTTTTTTATTACCGACAGCCGCTATACGATTGAAGCGCAAGAGAGTGTGAGGGATGCACAGGTGATTATCGATGGTGATCTGTATGGTGCTGCAGTAAAACTTTTGGGAAAAACTAAAGTCAAGAAAGTGATTTTTGACCCTAAAGAATGGAGTGTTGCAGGATATGAAAAGCTCAGTTTGCATTCAAAAATTGATTTTAAAGCGGTTGTAGACTATTCGCATAAAAAACGTATTATCAAACGTGATGATGAACTCAAGATTCTTGCCAAAGCCGCCAAACTGGGAGCTAAAGCATTTAAAAATTTAGCCAAAGCCTTTAGGGAAGAAGGTGTAGGCAAAGATGAGTTCGGCCTTACCTATATGGCCAGATCCGCATTAAGTAATTTTGGAAGATATGAACTTAGTTTTGCTCCCATTGTAGCATTGGGGGCAAATGCAGCAAAACCGCATGCGATGCCAACCGATGATGTGCTCCACAAAAATGATCTTCTCTTGGTAGATGCAGGGTTAAAGTATAAACGATACTGTTCAGACAGGACGCGCACGGTACGGTTTAGTAAGGATTTTGCCTTCAGTACCAAACAAGCATTCAAAAACAAAGAGATGCAAAAAGCTTATGATACGGTGCTCAAAGCCCATGATAATGCGATCAAAAAAGCACGTTCCGGGATGAAAGCCAGGCAAGTAGACGCTTTGGCGCGAGACATTATCGCAAAAGCAGGATTTGGAGAATACTTTGTGCACTCTACCGGCCATGGCGTAGGACTTGATATCCATGAGATGCCTTATGTCTCAAACAAATCTGATACAATCATTGAAGATGGAATGGTATATACTATCGAGCCGGGAATTTATATACCGGGTAAATTTGGTATTCGTATCGAAGATATGGTGGCAATGGTTGGCGGAAAAGCCATTGTGCTATAAGAGGGGTTGACGTATGTTAAAAAAGCAGCTTGATAGTTGCAATACATTGATTGCAGCAGCCTATTTTCCTTATGGTTCATCACCAAGGGGGGGTCACAAAGCATTGCTTGGCCTTGGAGGGAATATGGGGGATACGGTGCGCCGTTTCAAACATTTGTTTTGGTATTTTAATCGTTCCTCTTTTATTCATATAGTTCAGACGGCACCCATCTTGAAAAATCCGCCTTTTGGGTATACGCAGCAAGAAGATTTTTATAATACTTTGATGCTCGTAGAAACTTTTTTAACGCCCAAGGCATTATTGCGGTATCTGTTGAAAGTGGAGAAAGTTTTTGGTCGTAAACGGCTTTTTAAAGACGGGCCAAGAACGCTGGATATAGATATCATATTTTATGAAAATGTGAAGATGAAAACAAAAACCTTGACGCTGCCTCATCCTGGATGGATGCAAAGAGACTCAGTGTTGATTCCTTTGGCGTATATCAGGCAAGAAAGATTAAAAGAAAAACTTTCTCAAAGAGAACGTGTCTGCAAGAGTGAAAAGCATAAATGAGAGGTTCTGCTTCTTGTTGGAAAGAATTTAATGATAAAGGTAGCGGTATGATAAATGAAACGTTTGTAGCCTCTGATCCAATCAGCGCATATGAACAGGCCATTAAAAAATATGGAAATAATGTGACGTTGGTTTCTGCCAAACAGATAAAATATGAAGACGGAAGGTTGCGTAGCGAAATTGTTATTGCAGTTGCAAAAAATCTTTTTATGGAAAAATCTTTTGGAAAGTTATCAGCAGGCAGCGCTGTCGAGGAAGTCAAAAATTTATTTTTAAATAAAGGAATCTCTTCTGTCTGGCTTGAGATGATGCTTGAATCTCTTGAGGAAAACTCTATTTTGGAGGATAAGCCCCTTCTCGTTTCCTATCTTATCGGGGAGATCGATGAAGCTTTAAAAGTTAAAGAGGAAGACCTCTCGTCTCCCAAAGTGATGATGCTTGTGGGTCCTACGGGCGCCGGAAAAACTACAACAATTGCGAAATTAGCTGCACGCTATGCCTATTTGATGGACAGGCCCTATAAGGTTGCCTTGTTGAATCTTGACAATTACAAGGTGGGTGCGGTTGAACAGTTGGAGCATTATGCGGATATCATGCAAATAGAGCATGTATCGATTGGTTCCACGGACGAATTCAAGAAAAACCTTGAACGTTTTGCAGGCTACGATGTGATTTTGATCGATACGGCAGGTATGTCTCCTTATGATACGCGTAAATTTATAAAGACGATAGGATTCGTTTCCTGTGATCCCGCAAAAAAGATCGAAGTCGCTTTGGTATTGGCAGCAACAGTGAAGTATGAGGACATGGAAGATATCTATAAAAATTTTTCTTTTTTAAATCTTGACAGTGTGATTATAAGCAAGTTCGATGAAACAAAACACTTTGGAATACTTCTCAACTTTATGTTGCTGTATAAATTGCCTATGAGTTATTTTTCCATAGGGCAGGAGGTGCCTGACGACCTTATGGTTGCAGACAAAGAGTATCTTCTGGAGCAATTCATCGGAGATATGGATGAAAACTGAAACACAAGCAGTTCGTTTGGCAAACATGATGCAAAAACGACCGCTTTATCCTGAGTACGAGCTTGCTCTGCCTTGGGTTCAGATTAAAAAAAGTGCGCTTAAAAAACTAAGCGAAGGGGATGTGCTGCTTTTAGGGCTTGACAGTCTTAAAATGATACTTGTGGATGACAAAAAGAGCATCGCCGGCGTTCAATTGGA
>JAUPLS010000095.1 GCA_030836805.1 Campylobacterota bacterium
ACCCGCCGTAATTTCCGAACTTTCAACATCTAAAATTTGTAAAGCCTGATTGTTTTACATTTATCGTTGCTCCGGATTAGACTTGTATTGTTTCCAAAAAATGTTAATTATCTGTTAAGCGAAAAAGGAGTTTTAAAATATAAAAAATTATAGAATTTAATTATAAAAATAATGCTATCATTATTCAAAATATAACCAAAATGAGAAATTTACCAAAAAATGCTTTTTAGAAAGTAGATTTGGCAGAAAGAGTAGAATGCATTCATCAAAGTTGTTTGAGCCGGCGATCCGCATCATAGGCAATATAAAATATACGCGAAAGATCGCACTGGCAGGTTTTATTTTTTTTCTTCCTGTTCTTCTCTTCCTCTTTTTGGGCTACGGCTATCTGGGAAACCAGTATCGTTCAATTCAAAAATTTCAATCCGGCCTTCACTACAATCAGGCAATTCGAGGGTTTTTTGAATATATTTTGCTGGAGCGGGGGATGATGGCGGCCCTTGGGCACGGCGACAGCGACTACAAGCGACGCATTGAAGCCAATTTCACCCGGATCAAAGCAGCAATAGCTGCCGTTGATGCTCTTGTTCCCCCAACGCTGTTTGCCAAAAAAGAGTGGGAGAAGATAAAAACCGAATGGACAACCCTTCGGCAGGAAATATGGGATCTCCCGCCACAGCAGAGTTTCGACCGTCACACTGTTTTGGGCGATAATCTCCTTCGCCTCATGGAAAATGCCGATATCGGCCCCCATGTGGCCGGCGATGTTGATCTAAGCCTTTTGCATCTTGCCGGGATCCTTAATGAGCATATCCCCGCATTGGCACAGGGCACAGGAAAAGGACGGGCGATCGGGGTCGGTGTCATCTTGAAGCAATCGATGTCACTTGAAGAAAAAAAAACAGCGATTGCCCTGTATGGCGCGATCCAGTCTCACAAAGCAGGGATCCAGCATGCTTCGCAGACCGGTTGCAACCGCTACCCGGATATTTGCCGTGCCATCTCTCCTTCTCTTTCCAGAATGGAACAAGAAGTTGACAGCTTTTCTGAAATGTTTATTTCCAAGGTGATCAATGCCGATCATTGGCCCCTTGATCCTCAAAGCTATTTTGGGGGGGTCACGCAGACAATCAATTATTACTTTGACGCATACAATGCCCTCTGGAAGGCTCTTCAAAAACACCTAGACTATAAACTTGCCCTACTGACCAAACAGATCATCGCTATCAGCATCATCGCTATTGTCATGCTGATCTGTCTGATCTATTTTATGATCGGATTTTATCTCTCATTTATAGGAACACTCAAAGGCCTGACGGAGGCGGCCGAAATGATCACCCGGGGAAATTTTGATATTTCCATTCCGGTTCGCACCCAAGATGAGATGGCCGACGTCTCGTACGCTTTTAACGAGATGAGCCAAAAAATCAAGCAGACTTTTGCTTTTTTAGAGAGTTACAAAAAAGCCATAGATGAGAGCAATATCGTCTCCATCACCGATATCGACGGTACCATTATCTATGTCAACGACAAATTTTGCAAAACAACAGGCTATACGCGCAAAGAGCTCATCGGCCAAAACCACCGTATCCTCAAAGACCCCTCTACTTCGAATGAGGCCTATCGGGAACTTTGGAACACGATTCTTGATAAACGGGTCTGGTCCGGCATTTTAAAAAATATCGACAAAAACAAAAAACCATTCTTCATTGACTCAACCGTTACTCCCATTATAAATGCCGCAGGAGAGATCGTCGAATTTATTGCGACACGGCACAATATCACCGAACTCATTGAAAAAAAAGAACAGCTTATCCATCAATTGTATACAGACTCCCTCACAGGACTCCCTAACCGTATCAAGCTTTTGGAAGATCTTAAGCATACCCGCGGAGCAGTTCTGGCACTGGTCAACATCGACCGCTTCAGTGAAATCAACGAATTTTACGGTACCCATATAGGCGATGGCGTCCTGCTGCAAATGCACGATTATCTTATTTCATCTCTTCCATCAACAACTTTCAAGCTTTACCATATTTATGCCGATGAATTTGCCCTGTTAAGTAAAGGGGATGACGCCCAAGACCATTGCATAGATTTTCTTGCAACACTTCACAAACAGATTGAATCTCATCCTTTTGTTGTTGAAGGAAATAATATTATCGTCAATGTAACGCTGGGAGCGATCGTCAATACAAATAAAACGGCGCAACATCTTCTGATCGATGCCGATATGGTACTGCGTCATGCCAAGCGATCCCAAAAAGATATCTTGATTCTCTCAAAGATCGATAGTATCAAAAAAGATATTGCACACAATATTGAGTATATCGGAAGGATCAAGGAGGCAATTGCAACCGGCCGGATCGTCCCTTTCTTTCAAAAGATCGTCAACAATCAAATGATCGATACGACTCAGGCTGAGCCCTACTATCAGCCGATCATCGACAACAATTCCGGTGCCATAGCCAAACATGAGGCACTCATGCGTTTAATTACTCCTGAAGGCACCGTCATCTCCCCCTTCTTCTTTTTAAACGTAGCAAAAAAAGCCCGTCTCTACACCCAGCTGACAAGAATTATGATCGAAAAAGTATTTGCCATTTTTCAAGACAGAGAAGATGAATTTTCGATCAACCTTTCGGTTGATGATATTATGGATCCCGCCACGGTCAAATTTATTCTTGAAAAGATGGAAGATCCTACAATAAGCCATCGAATCATATTTGAAATCCTCGAATCGGAAGGATTTGAAAATTTTGAAGAGGTTCGCCGCTTTATCGGAGAGATTAAACGACGGGGCGGAAGAATTGCTATTGATGATTTTGGCAGCGGCTACTCCAATTTTGCCTACTTGATACACCTGCAAGTCGATTTCATTAAGATTGATGCCTCGCTGATCAAAAACATCGATAAAGACCCAAACAGCCGTATTATCGTTGAGACGATTGTCACCTTTGCCAAGCTCTTGGGGATCAAAACCATTGCCGAATTCGTTCATTCCCGAGAAGTTTTTGAAGTTGTCAGAAAAATCGGTGTCGATTTTTCGCAAGGGTTTTATTTTTATGAGCCACAATCTTGGCCATCGCAGGAAGGTCAAAATGAAACGCTATAAACATTCCGCCTGCGAAAGGCTTTTTTATTATGAAGTTTTTTAATGCTGCTCTTACGATGGCTTTGCTATAATTTTTTATCTAAATCCAAAGGCTTGCCGCCCTATGCTCAC
>JAUPLS010000012.1 GCA_030836805.1 Campylobacterota bacterium
ACGAGCTTGCTCTGCCTTGGGTTCAGATTAAAAAAAGTGCGCTTAAAAAATTAAGCAAAGGTGATGTGCTGCTTTTTGGGCTTGACAGCCTTAAGATGATACTTGTGGATGACAAAAAGAGTATTGCCGGCGTTCAATTGGATGCAACGCATCAAAATAGTGTAGAAATCATTTATGTCAATGAAGAGATGCAGCAGCAGGTAAGTGAAAAAAAGTATAAAATCCTTAAATGTTCTTTTGGTTTTGTTCAGAGTAGAAAACTTGAGATAGGACACAAAATGAGTATTTCGTCTTTAAATTTGGAAGAGGTGGCGCTTTTTGTAGAAGGAGCCTGCATAGCAAAGGGCTCTTTGGTTAATGTGGATGAAGAGATTGCCATAGAGATAACAAAAGTGAATTGAAATGAAAAAAAAAGTATTGGTTGGAATGAGCGGCGGGGTCGATTCTACGGTTGCAGCTATTTTGCTTCAAAAAGAGGGATATGAGGTGGAGGGTGTCTACATGAAGCTTCATCACAAGGAAGGGTATCATGAACAAAATTTTCTCAAAGCCAAACGAGTAGGCGAATACCTGGGAATCAAAATTCATTTCAAAGATCTTTCCGAAGCATTCCAAGAAGAAGTGTATGATTACTTTGTGGAGAGCTACAAACAAGGATTAACGCCAAATCCTTGCGTGATGTGCAACAGAACCATCAAATTTGGAAAAATGATTGAGTTTGCAGACAGCATAGGGGCAGATTTTGTAGCGACGGGACATTATATTAAGTGCGACGGGGAGTTTATCTATGAAGCCGATGATCCCAACAAAGATCAGAGTTATTTTCTTTGTGAAGTCAAGAAAGAGGTTTTGCCTAGATTGATTTTTCCATTGGGCTCATGGGTAAAAGACGATGTCAAAGAGTATGCCGCCAACATAGAAGTGCTTCAAGATTTTGCTGCACAAAAAGAGAGTTCGGAAATCTGTTTTGTGGAAAATACTTATGATGAAGTGTTGGCAAAGCATATGGATATAGACATGCCGGGCGAAACCATAGATACTCAAGGCAATGTGATAGGAACGCATAAAGGCTATATGCACTACACTATAGGCAAAAGGAGAGGATTCTTTGTCAACGGTGCCCATGATCCGCATTTTGTATTGGACATCAAACCTGAAAAAAACCAAATCATCGTAGGAACAAAAGAAAAACTTGAAGTAAATGCCTTTGAAGCAAGGCAGATCAATCTTTTTGAGAAAAAAAAAGAGTTTGACTGTAAAGTGAAAGTGCGCTATAGAACAAAAGCCGTTGCTTGCCATGTCACCATAGAAAATGAAAGAGCTAAAGTAAGTTTAGACGAACCGGTTTTTGGATTGGCCAAAGGTCAGATTGCAGCATTTTATGATGGGCATAAACTGATAGGAGGAGGGGTAATCTGCTAGGCATGTATTTGGATTATTCTTTTGAAGAGCTCTGATCTTCAGGTTTTCTTTCATTCCTTTCAAGCGTTTTGGAATCTTTTTCTTTCTGGACCGAGGAGATCCAGAGCCAGTTGATCAAAAAATAGACCAAACCTGAAACCACAATAGAATAAAAGGCGGTTCCGACATAAAGGGGTACAAGTATGTCTGAAAAATGCGTGGTAAACCATTCCATGGTAAGCTCTATATCCTGGATTCCTTCACGTCCCAAGATAAAATTACCCGTCAGGTATTCTATAAAGTAAACTACAGGCATAGTAAAAGGATTGGTAAGCCAGACCATGGAGAGGGCTATGGGTACATTGAAACGTATAAAAGGGGTAGTGGCAACCACTGCAAGCATTTGCATCGGCATGGGAATAAAAGCCCAAAAAAGTCCTACAAACACACCCTTGGTCACCGTCTTTCGATTGATAGAAAGATAAGTTCTTGGAAGATTGTATTTGTCTAAAAAAGTATCTATTTTGCTTTTTTCGGATGACTTTCTTTTAAAGACTTTGCGTATCATGCCGCTCCTGATAAAATAATTTGCATAAGTGTAGTGTCGCAGAGCTTTAAATCACCTTTTTATTAAGTTTGGTGTAAAATACATTCCAATAAATAGATACAAAGGTACACCCCATGAGCGGATATATGATTTTTTCGGGCACTGCAAATCCAGAGCTTTCTCAGCAGATTGCAAATTATCTTGAAATGCCTCTTTCAAAAGCAACAATCAATCGTTTTTCAGATGGCGAAATCAATGTGCAGATCGCAGAAAGTGTGCGCGGTAAAGACGTGTTTATCGTGCAGCCTACTTGCGCACCTGCAAATGATAATCTCATGGAACTTCTTATTATGACAGATGCGCTCAAGCGTTCTTCTGCCAAATCAATTACTGCGGTTGTGCCTTATTATGGGTATGCCAGGCAGGATAGAAAAGCTGCACCCAGAGTTCCGATCTCTGCAAAACTGGTAGCCAATCTTATGGAGACAGCCGGAATCACCCGCATGGTAACCGTAGATCTCCATGCTTCTCAAATCCAAGGGTTTTTTGATATACCGGTGGACAATCTTTATGGAGCTATTTTGTTTATAGACTACATCAAGGCGAAAAATCTTCCAAATCCGGTCATTGCATCTCCGGATATCGGGGGTGTAGCAAGAGCAAGATATTTTGCAAAAAAACTGGGCCTTGACATGGTTATTGTCGACAAGAGGCGTGAAAAAGCCAATGTGGCAGAGGTGATGAATATCATTGGCGATGTGAAAGGCAGAGATGTCATTTTGATTGATGACATGGTGGATACGGCAGGAACCATGCTCAAGGGGGCAGCGGCACTTAAAAAACTCGGCGCAAACTCAGTCATGGCATGCTGTACGCACCCTGTGCTTTCGGGCCAAGCCTATGAGCGTATCGAAGAGGGGGATTTGGATGAATTGGTTGTGGCAAATACCATTCCAATGCAAAAACAATCACCTAAGATCAAAATGCTTTCTACGGCTTCCATGCTGGGAGAAGTGATACGAAGAGTGCATAACAACGAGAGTGTAAACTCACTGTTTGAGACGAATTAATGACAAAAACAGTACCTCAATCCCATATACGTAATTTTTCAATCATTGCACATATTGACCACGGAAAATCAACTTTAGCTGACCGTATCATACAAGAGTGCGGAGCAGTATCGGAAAGACAGATGTCCTCGCAAGTGATGGATACCATGGATATTGAAAAAGAACGCGGCATCACCATTAAAGCGCAAAGTGTTCGATTGGATTACAAGAAAGACGGGGAGGATTATATCCTCAACCTTATCGACACTCCGGGCCATGTTGATTTTTCGTATGAGGTGAGCCGTTCTTTAGCTTCAAGTGACGGCGCATTGCTCATTGTGGATGCCGCACAAGGTGTGGAGGCCCAGACTATAGCCAATGTCTATATCGCCATGGAAAACAATCTGGAGCTTTTACCTGTTGTTAACAAAATAGACCTTCCTGCTGCTGATCCCGATAGAGTACTGGCCGAATTGGAGGAAGCTATAGGGATTGATGCAACCGAGCATAATCTTGTTTCAGCCAAAACAGGAGAGGGGGTTAAAGCCCTTATTGATTCTATTATCGAGCGTGTACCTCCGCCGAAGGGGGATGCGAATGCACCCACTAAAGCATTAATCTATGACAGTTGGTTTGATAACTATCTGGGGGCACTTGCATTGGTGCGTGTATTTGACGGAAGTATCAAAAAAGGACAGATGGTCAAGGTGATGGGGACAAAAGATGAGCATCAAGTGCTTAATCTCATGTATCCCAATCCTATCGCACCTGTCAAGACCAATGAAATTCGTACCGGCGAGATCGGTATAGTGGTGATGGGGTTAAAAACAGTAGATACCCTTCAGGTGGGTGATACCATTACTGATTCCAAAAATCCAACCGCAGAGATGATTGCAGGGTTTGAGCCGGCAAAACCTTTTGTGTTTGCGGGGATCTATCCTATAGAGACGGATAAATTTGAGGATCTGCGTGATGCGCTGAACAAACTTAAGCTGAACGACTCTTCGCTCAGCTTTGAGCCGGAAAGTTCGATGGCGCTTGGGAGCGGATTTAGAACAGGCTTTTTGGGAATGCTGCATATGGAGGTGGTCAAAGAGCGGCTTGAGCGTGAATTTGACTTGGAGCTTATCGCTACTGCACCAACAGTAGTGTATCGCGTGAAGCAAACCAACGGAACAGAGCTCGAGATACAAAATCCAAGCGAACTTCCCGAGCCGCAAAAGATAGATACGATTTATGAGCCCTATGTCAAAGCGACGATCCTGACGCCCCAGGAGTATGTAGGAAATCTCATAAAACTGCTCAATGACCGCCGTGGAG
>JAUPLS010000096.1 GCA_030836805.1 Campylobacterota bacterium
ATACAGCCTTGGGCTTAATCTTTACAAGAAAGATTATGAGTATATCGACTATACGCAAGACCAGCTTGGCGGAACGTTGATGCTTGGACGACAGTTTCTTAGAAACTTTCATGCTTCCGTGGGCGTAGGGTATGTCGATAACCAGTCCGAATTTGCAGACAATAATGATTCGCTCTATCCATCCTATCTGGATGATGTTTATAAAGACCTTTATAATGACAAATATAAAAAAAGTTCAGTATTTTTTAGCCTTTCCTATGACAATACCGATGATTTTTATACCCCAAGAGAAGGAATGGTTGCGGCAGTCACTACCGAGTTGGCAAGTCTTGACGGAGAAGATGTCAATCTTACACGGTATCCTGAAGGATATGGAAATTTTGTGAAAACAACTGGAAAAGTAGGGTTTTACTATGGCTTGGAGGATTGGATAGATTACGACATGATCTTACGGCTTAAAGGAAGGATGAGTACGATCAGCACAGGAGATGGAGAAAAGCTTCCTACGGCCGAAAAACTTTTCTTGGGAGGAATCGGAAGCGTAAGGGGATATAATCCGTATTCCATTTCACCACTCTATGATCCGAATGATCCCTACTCTAGACGTATCGGAGGGAAATACAGCGCATCTTCATCGGTAGAAGCAAGTATTCCGCTCTCCGAAGCAGCCAAGATGCGTTTGGCATTCTTCTATGATTATGGTATGATCGGAGAGGATAGTTTTGATGAAATCAAACGCAGTTCAACCGGTGCAGTGATAGAGTGGCAATCGATGTTTGGTCCTATCAATCTCGTCTTTGCAAAGGCGCTTGATGATGAGCCGGGAGATGAAACTGCCAGCTTTGAATTCTCGATGGGGTCAAAGTTTTAACGCTGACCCAAAAATTTCATCTTGAACTTGTTTCAAGATCTAAAATTTATGCGCCCTCCACAAACCGTCTGGTTGCGGACCGATTTCGCAACGACGCAGGGGTTCGCTACTTCTTGTCGTGACAAACTAGCCGCGTATCCTAGAAACTTGCCCCTTGCATAGACTTTCTGCTCAAGCAAAAATGATTTTTAAAATATGTTAAGCGCTTTATTTTTTGGTATATGATCTTCGTCTTTGATAATGATGGCAAAAGGTATAGGTTTTTCTAGTGCTTTAATTTTTTCTTTGGCAAGATAGAGCGGTTTATCGGAGGTGATCGTCAATACTTTGGCGGCATAGTGAAATTCTATAGCCGCGCCGTTAGAAGCTTCGTGAAGAAATACTGTCAGCGTATAGATAAAGCTTAACCAAAGCAAAGTCTCTTTGTTGGGAAGCAGTATTTTGAAGTCCTGATAAAAAGGCTTAAGAATCAACTCTTTGCCATGCATGCGCAACAACAAAGAGATAAGTGTTATTTGTTTGTGTGTAAAGCCGTAATTTAATTCTTGCATTGCAATATAAAAAGCATGTTGATGTGATTTGTATATCGTAAGCATGTTTCCGATGCTTGAAAGTTCAAGCGCATAAAGCAATTCAGTATGGTAGTCGTCTTTTTGATCTAAATTGATTTTGAGGGTATGATAAAGTTTTGAACCAAGCTTGAGTTTGCTTTTCTTTTTTCTTTCTGCTGTGATGAAAGGTCGAAACCTGTCTAAAATAGATACGATACTTGGGTTAAGTGTGCTTGGAAATCTGAAATGATCGTCTTTGAGCATATGTTCCAAGAATACCCCTTCTCTGATGCCAACGCCGCTGGATATGACAGAATCTGCTCCGATGGCATAAAGAATTTCATTAAAAATAAGAGCACCTTCTCTAATGGTATCATACCGACCTTTATCAGGCACAAAACGTTTGAGGTTTTTGGCGCTGCTAAGAGGTATAGCTTCAAGATAAGTACGATAAGTATTGACATCATAAGTAAAGGCGTGCAATTTATCCAAGGGATGAGAAGACTGCCTCATAATTTCTTTGCTTAATGTTCTGGCTGTTCCTCCTATGCCTATAGCCAAGGTATGCTTGAAATGTTCAGGAAGTTTTTGCAGCTCTTTTTGTATGTACGCTTTTGCTTTTTGATTGATGATTTCTATGGGCATTGATTTATCAAAAAAAAGTTCTTTAAGCCTTACTGTACCCAAATTTAACGAATAAGTATCGATAATTTTCCCTTCTTTTATCAGGGCCATATCAGATGACCCCCCGCCTATATCTATGGTGATTCCTTCATGGATGGGAAGCAGATTGCTTGCGGCTATTGCACCGTATTGTGCCTCTTTTTTGCCGTCTATAACTTTTATGGAGAGTCCTAATTCTTTTTTAATCCACGAAATAAATAGATTCCCGTTGGGCGCATCTCTAATTGCGGAAGTGGCAACACAAAGTGTTTTATGGACTTCATGCTTTTGGATAGTGTTTAGGAAAGATTTCAAAGTCAGATAGGCTCTTTTGAGGCCTATGGGTTGAAGAAGCCCGCCTTTTTCATAAGCTCCTTCACCTATGCGCACTTTGGATTTTTGTTCGCAAATGATACAAAAGCCGTAACGGCTGGTTTTCTCAAAGATGACAAGCCTTGCAGAGTTTGAACCGATATCTATAACTGCGGTTCGTTTTGCCATAGTGCCTGTTAGTCTTCTTCTTGGAGTTGACGGAATTTAAACATAAGCTCTTCAACACTTTCTACATTGTCAGGGTCTGGAATAATGCAATCCACAGGACAAACTCCAATACACTGAGGCTCATCAAAATGCCCCACACATTCTGTGCATCGATCCGGGTCTATAATATAAATTGGATCATTTTCTTCGATCGCTTTATTGGGACACTCTTCCCTGCATGCATCGCATGCTATACATTCATCTGTTATTATCAGTGCCATTTTTTCCTCTATTTTGATATTATTTATAGGAGTTATAACCGAAGAATGCTTATGCTTTATTTAAAAAATGATTTTGTATCTTTATATTGGAATAACTGCTGAAAGAAGAGAGGATATTGTGGCCATAAAATGCCACGCTATCATCTTAGGATATTTTCTTGGGAAAGCAAAATCTATAACCGCGCCTTCTTACGGTTTCTATTGTGGTGATATCTAAAGGTTTATCCATTTTTTGGCGAATTTGGTTAATGGCCACCTCGATTACATTAGGTGTGACCAATTCAGGTTCTTCCCAAATGGCATCCAAAAGCTGCTCCTTGGAAACAATTTGATCTTTATGCATGGCCAGATGTGTCAATACTTCAAATGGCTTGCCTTTAAGTTCGATCTCATTTCCTTGATAAATGATTTTTTCTTCCTCGGGATTAATAATGAGGTCCTCGATCTCAATAATATTTGAGGCGCCAAAACGTAATTTGGCTTCGATGCGGACAAACAAAATATCATAATCAAGAGGTTTTCTTATAAAATCATCTGCACCCAATTTGAGTGCTTTGATCTCGCTCTCTTTGTCTTTTTGTCCGGAAATAACAATGACGGAAGTTTTGTGAGAGTTGTTTTTGATATCTTGAATAATATTCAAACGCGTTGTATCAGGACCTTCCCACCCCAAGAGCACAAGATCGTAATTTCTGATATCAATGTAATATCGTCCATCTTCAAGATTCTCGGCAATATCATTTTGATATCCATGCTCTGTAAGCTTTTCTGAAAGTGTTTTGCTTAAGGCCACTTCATCTTCAACAATTAATACTCTCATTTTGCAAAACTCCTCTTTATTTTTTTAAGATTTATTTAATAATTATAGCATATAAAGTAGGGTTTTTAAAGTTTTTTTAAAATTATTGTCGATCGGGAACAGGAAAAGACCAAAATTCACTTAAGGCAACACTGCATTTGGGCAAGATATTTGGTTTTGAGATTTTTAATGAAAGTGTTTGAATGTGGGGATAAGTGACAGAGAGTATATTTTTAATGCCAAGAAGAGCCTCTTCAAGAAGTGTATAGCGTTTTTCTTTGAGTTCTTTTTCAATAAGAAAAACCATATCAGAATAGTCGATAAAGTTTTCATTTTCATACACATAAGAAGCCTCCAGATCAATACGTACGCGCTGGGGCCTATCTCTTTCAAAATCCAACAAGCCTATAATCACATCAAGCATTAATGCTTCTATATGAATCATCATGGCTAAATCTTCCCCTCTTCTTTTTTGATCAATCTTATGATATTGGGTATATGTTTATAAAAAATAATAAGCGCAATGATCCAAATGGGAGCATGCGATCCTATGCCCGGTACTTGGGGGTAGAGAAGATAGGAAGCAAAAATAAATGCCACAAGCCCAACAAGAGAAGAAAGAGATGAGATTTTCAATCCTTGGCTTGCGATAAACCATATGGCGATGGCAATGAGCGCAGGGGCGGGCATCATAATAAGCAGCACACCAAATCCTGTTGCAACGCCTTTGCCCCCCTCAAAACCCAAAAAAGCAGAAAAACAATGACCTACAACACTTAGTACAGCAATTGTCCAAAGTACGCTTTCTGGCGCATCCAAGAGTATCGCAACAAGAATGACTGCAACACCTTTGACTGCATCCAAAAAAAGTGTTGCTGCTCCTAGTTTTTTGGCCAATGAGGGATTTTTTTCTTTAACAACACGAAGAACATTGGTTGCACCGATATTGCCGCTTCCTGCATTTTTGATATCAACATCGGCAAACTTTTTTGCCAAAAGATATCCAAAAGGGATACCGGAGATCAGATAGGCTGCAAGATAAAGTAAAATATTTTGATTGAGTAGAATATCCATCATTGTTCCATCATTTTAAATTTGTAATAAATATGCAATTTTAACTGAATTTTGATAAAATAGCCAGATTCCAAGAGATTAAAACATTTTAATGACCCTATTGTAAATGGATGCATTGCTTTGGCTTCAAGATGATAAAGCGGGCAACAAAGAGTCTTCTGGTTGATTTAAGATAACGAAAATGAGGATAAATAAAAGTATGAATATAGACTACAAAGCTGAGATACAAAGACTGAAAAAAAAGCTGGATGTAACTGTTGCGGCCCATTATTATCAGCGTGATGAAGTTTTTGAAGTGGCCGATATTACCGGGGACAGTCTGGAGCTAGCTCGAAAGTGTAAAGCCGACAGCAATCCCTGGGTAGTCTTTTGCGGTGTAGGATTTATGGGGCAAAGTGTTAAAATTATTGCGCCGGAAAAACGTGTATTGATGCCCAAAATTGCCTGTTGTGCTATGGCGCGTATGATCGACAGTAGTTATTTTGACGATAGTGTCAAGTATATGACAGATAGGGGCATAGCCAAAGAGAATATTCTACCCATCACTTACATCAATTCTGACGCTTCGGTTAAAGCCAAAGTGGGTGAAATGGGAGGAATGGTCTGTACGTCATCAAATGCCTTTAAAATTATTGAAAAAGGATTGGCGAGCGGAAAAAAAATCTTATTTGTACCCGATCGGTGTCTGGGGCAAAATTTTGCTATTCAGATGGGGCTTAAATCGTGTGTTATAGGCGAAGGAGAATGTGACCCCCAAAAAGCTGATATTATTTGTTTTAACGGTTTTTGCTCTGTACATCAGCTTTTTAGTGTGGATGATATTGAGTTTTACAGAAATAAATATCCGGGCATCAAAATTGCTGTACATCCTGAGTGTGATCCCAAGGTGGTGCTGGCCGCAGATTTTTCTGGTTCGACATCACAGTTGATCCAATATGTTAATCAACTTGACCCGGAGCAAAAAGTGGCCGTAGGAACAGAATACAATTTGGTAAATCGAATGAGAAAGAAAAACACTTATGTCCTTTCTTCCACAAAGCCTGAATGCCCTACAATGAATGAAACAACACTTGAAGATCTTTATAAAACACTGAAGTCCATCGAAGATAATGAACCGATTAATGAGGTTATCGTGGATCCCAATATTGCAAAGTATGCCAATTTGGCACTAGAACGCATGTTGGCTGTGGAGTAATCCTGTGTTGAAAGATAAATTTATAGAAGCAATGGTGGCCGAAGATGTGGGAAGGGGGGATCTTTTTTCCCGTGTCAGTCAAAATAAACAGATACGTGCTTATATTCTTGCTAAGAGCGAAGGAATTTTTTCTGGAAAAGAGTATGTCGAAGTGTTTGGCAAAAAGTATGATTTGAGTCTTGAATGGCATACGGATGATGGCAAGTCCTTTCAAAAAGGAGAGATACTTCTTTATCTTGAAGGAGACTCTAAAACATTGCTATCGTTAGAACGATCTCTTTTGGATATTGTATTGCATGCAAGTTCAATAGCAACACTTACGTCTTTGTATGCGGCTAAGATCAGGGAGACAGGCGTAAAGCTTTTGGACACACGCAAAACCCGTCCGCTGTTACGTGAATTTGAGAAATATGCAGTACGTTGCGGAGGCGGCATTAATCATCGAATGGGACTTGATGACTGCTTGATGCTGAAAGATACGCATTTGAAAACGATCGATAATTTAGATATTTTTATGCAAGAAGTGCGTCAAAAAATTCCTTTTACCTCAAAGGTAGAGATAGAATCTGAGAGTCTTGAGATGGCAAAAAGGGCAATGAAGGCCGGCGCAGATATCGTAATGTGTGACAATATGTCTTTGGAGGAGATCAGGGAGGTGGTATCTTACCGAAATAAGCATTATCCCCATATTTTGCTTGAAGCTAGTGGAAATGTAACGCTTGATACCATCAAAGAAATAGCCCTTACGGGCGTGGACGCTATAAGTTCCGGAAGCATTATCCATCAGGCAAATTGGATTGATTTGTCTATGAAAGTAGAATAGTGGATAGCAAAGATTTTCAAGATAACATAAAAAAGTTGAAGCATCTTATAGATAATGCTTCTACGATTACTATCTTGTCACATTTAAATCCAGATCCAGATGCTTTGGGTACAGCATTGGGGATATATGCCTTATTGCGCCGAGATAAAAATAAAAAAGTTGAAGTAGTCAATGCATCAAAAGCGCTACCTCGTTTTCTTGATTTTTTACCCTATTTTAACCAGATTAAACATAAAATAAATTACAATGAGAGTTTGATAATCTCTTGTGATTGTGGAAATACAGACAGGCTTGGATTTGATGTTAGCGGGAGAGAAATACTCAATATAGATCATCATTATAGCAATACAAAGTATGGAAGCGTTAATATGGTTGTTCCCGAATATGCATCAAGTTCTCAGGTGGCTTATGAGATATTCAAAACATACTATACTATTGATTCTGACGCTGCTACATGTTTTTATGCAGCATTGCTTTCGGATACACGATATTTTACAACAAACAGTGTAACCCATAAGGTGTTTGATATGGCAAGCGACTTGATCAAGGCAGGAGCTTCTGCTGCGGATATCTCTTATCATTTTACACAGAGACGCTCGTTGGCTTCTTTGCGTATTTTGCAAAGAGCCCTAGACAGTTTGACATTGTATCAAAACGCAACTATCGCATGCATGATGATCACTCAAGATGAGGTTTATGCTTCAGGTGCAGTTATGCCTGATATAGATGGAGTGGTTGACTATGCCAGGTCTTTGGCGACTGTTGAAATAGCAATATGCGCGATACAGACAGAAGATGGTATCCGTATCTCTTTGCGCAGTAAAAATGTAGATGTTTCTACGGTTGCGTTGGCATTCGGCGGAGGCGGACATAAATTGGCCGCAGGATTTACACTCAGACAAAGCGGATTGCAACAAACTATAGATACAATTTTAGAAAAAATAAAAATATTAGGACTGATAAATGAGAAGAACAGCCAAAAGGGCAAATAAAACAAGCGGTTTAAAAATCATAGCAGGGCTATTGGCGTTGGGAGCCATTATCGGTGCAGGCTATGTATATACGGCACCACAATTTGAACGCCAACCTCCCCAAATACAAGCCCAGGAGAGTCTGTTTTGGAATCGTAAAAACCCGCTGCAAATCAAATTAACCGACAATGTGGCTTTAAAAAATTTTGAACTTATCCTCAATGACGGCAAAACAGATCTTATTGTAGGCAAAGGAGAGTTCAAAGAAGCAACAAAAGAACAGATTTTGCAAGTTGGTTATCCAAAAAGTAATACACTTGATCCTAAAGCAACACACTTGAGACTTCAAATTTCTGTAAATGATGACAGTTTATGGAATTTTTTTAAAGGAAATCATGCACAAAAGACGATCGATATCCGCATAGATTATAAAAGCCCCAACGTCAATGTGCTAACCAATACACGCACTATCACACAGGGTGGAAGTGCTTTGGTGATTTTTCAGGCTGAAGATGAAAATCTAGATACGCTTCACATCAAGGCAGCAGGTGAAACTTTTAAGGCGGTGCCTTATAAAAAAGAGGGATATTATGTTGCTTTGATCGCATGGCCTTTTCTCCAAGATAATTTTAAGGCAGAGATTGTTGCTACTGATTTAGCAGGCAATACACGCGTGACACATGTCCCACTGTATATCAAGGCTCATCAGTACAAGGTTTCGTGGATCCAGGCCACAGATAGCTTTATTGATGGAAAAATTACAGATTTGGCCTCAAGCGATCCTGATTATGCAAACATAGAAGATAAATTGGAAAAATTTCGTGCGGTCAATGAGACGATGCGCTTGAAGAATGAAGATAAAATTCATATGTTGGGCCGTAAAATTTCAGACGCAATGGTTCAAAATTGGCCCATTAAAAATTTTTATCCTTTAAAAAACGGACAAAGGGTTGCCGGTTTCGGAGATGCAAGACACTATTATTATGACAATAAGGAGCAGGAAGTGTCGCGCTCTTATCATTTGGGGCATGATTTTGCTAGCACAAAAATGGCAACAATCAAAACATCAAATCCCGGAGTGGTAGTCTATGCTGGAGAAAACGGTATTTATGGGAATATGCCCATGATCGATCATGGCTTGGGGCTTTATACGCTTTATGGGCATTGTTCTCAAATGTTAGTTAAAGAAGGCGACGAGGTGCAGGCAGGACAAGATATTGGAAAAACAGGCACAACAGGGTTGGCATTGGGGGATCATCTTCATTTTGGCGTTTTGGTGCAGGGGGTGGAGGTACAGCCTATGGAGTGGTATGATGCGAGTTGGATTAAAATTAATATCGATGATATTTTTAAAGCAGCAGACAAGATTATCGAGGGAAAATAATTTCACAAATAATTCACACAAACAATCTATACTTTTAAAAATAGAAAGATTATACTATAATAATACATTTTAAAAAGTAGTGGGACAATATATGCTATTTCGGCATGGAAGGTAAGAGGTATGCAGCAAAGGACGATTAAAAAACCTGTAGAAGTGATAGGTATCGGTTTGCACAAAGGTGAGCCTGTCAAGCTTCGGCTAGAGCCACTTGATGTAGATTCTGGTATTGTATTCTATCGTGAGGATTTGGCGATGAGCATACCGCTTTGCCCTTCAAGTGTTATTGATACTCGTATGGCTACGGTGATTGGAAACGAGAGGGGATTTATTTCCACTATCGAACATTTTTTGTCGGCGATTTATGCCTATGGAATAGATAACTTGCGAGTAGTTGTAGATGGGAATGAGATGCCGATTATGGACGGTTCTTCTGTCTCCTTTTGTCTTTTACTGGATGAAGCAGGCATAGAAATGCAAGATGCGCCCAAAAAAATAATTCGCGTTAAAGAGGTGATTGAAGCCAAAGAGGGTGACAAGTTTGTGCGGCTTGTACCGCATGAGTATGCAGCATTTGATTTTCGTATCAAATTTGACCATCCTGCCATAGGGGAGCAAAGTGAGTATTTTAGGTTTAGCACAAGCGGTTTTGTTGAAGAAATAGCTAGAGCCAGAACCTTTGGGTTTGCCAAAGATATTCAGTATCTAAAAAGTCAAAATCTCGCATTAGGCGCAACTCTTCAGAATGCAATTGGGCTTGATGAATACAAAATCCTAAATCCGGAAGGTTTGCGTTTTGACAATGAATTTGCTAGACACAAGATACTCGATGCCATGGGAGATATGATGATTGTTGGATACAACATTTTAGCAAAATATGAATCTTTTGCCGGAAGCCATAAGCTCAATTTTGAACTTACATCAAAATTACTCTCAGATAGCAAGAATTATGAGTTTGTAACGGTTGAAACACTGCAAAGCAAAGCATTTGCCAAAAGCTTTGCCTAACATTTGCGGGATAAAAAATTGTGATAAATCATAAGTATGAGCTTTTGATTGCGTGCATTGCTTCTCCTCTTCTTTTGGGCGTATATAAAGACGGTGTACTTATCGAAACTATTTCAAGCGAAAAGCAAACTTCACAAGTGCTTTTGCCTATCGTCAATAGATGCTTGGAGACATATAACATCTCTCATATTATCTATACCCGTGGACCCGGCAGCTATATGGCGATAAAATTAACCTACATCATACTTAAAACTATAGAAATTGTCAGAGGGATAAAGTGTTCGGGATGCAGCGGTTTTGAATTAAATAGACAAGAACCTATAAAAGCTGTCGGAAACCTCTATTTTATCAAGGAAAAAGAGACTATAATTACAAAAAAATTTGAACAGCCGATTTTATCTCAATTTGTTTTACCTCAGTATATACAAGATATTGTTTTAGATGAAGAATCAGTCCCAGAGTATGTTTTGCCCGCTGTTTAAAACACAAGACTGAGTAAAGACTATTATTTATTCTATTGTGAATATGTTAGGTTAAAAAAAGAAGGAATAGAATGCTTGTAAGTGTACCTGCCACCAGTGCAAACTTAGGACCGGGTTTTGATACTTTGGGACTTGCCGTAGATTTAAAAAATGAAATTATTATTAAGCCTTCAAAATTCTTGAGTATTTCTACCCACGGAGAAGGAGCAGATAATCCAAAAATTAAAAAAAATACACTTTTTTTAAGTATTTTTAATGAAAATTATAAGCGGTTGACCGGCAAAGCAGATAATTTTAGATTCGAATTTTATAACAATATTCCTATTTCTAGAGGGCTAGGAAGTTCTTCGGCTGTGATTGTTGCCTCGCTGACCGCAGCATATACGGCAGCGGGCGTCAAATCAAACAAAAGAGAGATACTCAACCATGCGCTTCGTTATGAACAGCACCCCGACAATATCACGCCTGCAGTGATGGGGGGGTTTAATGTTGCTTGTGTGGAGGGAGACCGCGTATATAGCAAAAAGCGCCGTATGCCAGATCATCTTAGGGCTGTTGTCGTAATACCAAACCGCACTATTTCTACGGCTCAATCCCGTACGATTTTGCCGAAAATGTATAAAAAAGAAGAGACGGTCTATTCGCTTTCGAGAGCTGCTTATATGACAGCTCTTTTTATGAGTGAATCCTGGGATTTGTTGCGTATTGCATCTAAAGATAAATTGCACCAGTCTAGACGTATGAAAATGATGCCCGAACTTTTTGATGTACAAAAACTTGCACTCAAACATGGAGCACTAATGAGTACGCTTTCGGGCTCAGGATCTACTTTTTTTAATTTAAGTTATGACAAAGATGCAGATAAAATGGCGCAGGCATTGCAGGCACGCTTCCCGCAGTTTAGGGTTTTGACTCTTGCTTTGGACAACCATGGCGTTACAGCCAAGCAGTAAGAAGTGCTCTTAATCTCTTTTTAGGTATAATATCCATGAAAAAGTCACAACCTATACGAATGTGTGTTGCTTGTCGCAACAGGTTTCCTCAAAAAGATTTGATCAGGCTTAAGCAAGAAGGTAAAGATATTGTTGCATACGACGGTAAAGGAAGAAGTTTTTATTTGTGTGATGAATGTAGTATAGATGAAAAAAAAATCAAAGGCTTAATTAAACGTTTTAAACAAGAGGAAGAACGGTTCATTAAGCTTTTAAAGGAGTTAATTAAGAATGGATAAAGTTAAAATCCAAGAAATAGCAGCAGAAGCAGGATTGTCAAATGGAGATTTGTTGGCAAAGGCCAAAGAACTCGGCTTTGATGTGAAAGCAGCTAACAGCACCATCAGCATGGAAGATGCTGGTATTTTAGTAGATTATGCAATTAGCGGAACGCTACCAAAAGAGTTCGCAAAACCAAAAGTCAAATCAAAAATGACTGTCGTGAAAAAAACAGCTTCCAAGACAGATCAAGAATACAAGACGGAAGAAAAAACGCCGGAGAATATCTTAGCCAAAGAAGCAGAGCCGCAACAACAAAAAGTGCATTTGGAAGCCGAAGAGGATTCTGCAGAAAAAAAGCCGGCACTCGTATCCGGCGCGCTAAAAAAACGTAAAGGCATTTCGGTTGTAAGCAAAAAAGAAGAATTAGATATTGCAGAGGAAATTGAAAAAAAATCCGAAGCACAACCCCAAAGAAAAACACTTTCTCGTGCCGGAATTAAAATTGTAAAAAAAGCAAAACCTGCACCCGCAAGAGTTGCTCCGAAGATTTCAATGGAGGAACAAATATCTTATGCCTCCAAAAAGAAGCCTAAAAAAGTAGCTGAGGCAAGAAGTACGGGAGAGAAGCTTGATATTTTCAGTCACACAAGCCTTGACGGAGAAATCAGCAGTGTCTTTGATGAAGAAGAAGTGGTGCTTTTGGATTTTTCTGATAAGAATATTTATGAAGAGATGATGAGACAAGAACAAAAGCGTAAAGAAGAGATCAAAAAAAGAGAAGCGATACAGGGTGGAGCAGGCGGAAAACATGTTTTTCAGGGCCAACAAAATCGTTCCATCAGACGTGGCGGAAAGCGTAAGAGATACATTAAAGAGGAAAGCAAAGAAGCGGTAACCGCTATTGAAATTCCCGAAAATGTAAGAGTTTATGAGTTTGCCGAAAAAGTTAACAGAAGTGTCGGAGAAGTGGTAAAAGTACTTTTTGCACTTGGTATGATGGTAACGAAAAATGATTTTTTAGGAAAAGACGAAATAGAGATTCTTTCTGAAGAATTTGGTGTAGAGGTGACAACCATCAATCCTCTTGATGAGCTAGATTATGTAGGTGCCTATGATGCGGTTAAAGATACACATCTTGAAGAGAGGCCCCCGGTTATTACGATTATGGGCCACGTTGACCATGGTAAAACATCACTGCTGGATAAAATAAGATCATCTAAAGTTGCAGACAAAGAAGCAGGCGGCATTACGCAGCACGTTGGAGCCTATCAGGTTGAAAAAAATGGCAAAAAAATCACTTTTGTTGATACTCCGGGCCATGAAGCTTTTACTGAGATGCGTTCCCGTGGAGCACAAGCAACAGATATTGTCATTATTGTTGTTGCCGCTGATGACGGGGTGATGCCTCAGACAAAAGAGGCTATTGCGCATGCAAAAGCTGCAGAGGTGCCTATTATTGTGGCGATCAATAAAATGGATAAAGAGAGTGCAAATCCCGACAATGTCAAGTCGCAACTTTCTGAAATGGGAATTATGCCGATAGATTGGGGCGGAGAGTATGAGTTTGTTCCCGTTTCGGCACATACCGGCATGGGGATAGATGAATTACTTGAAACGATTTTGCTTCAAGCAGAGCTTATGGAGCTTAAGGGTGACCCAACAAGGGAAGCAAAGGCCGTAGTTGTTGAAAGTTCACTGGAAAAAGGATTCGGGCCGGTTGCCAATGTAATCATCAAAAATGGAACACTTCGAGTGGGAGACAATGTGATTGCCGGCAAGACATATGGGCGTATCAAGGCAATCAGGCTGGATGACGGATCCAACGCTAAAGAGATTGGGCCAAGCACTCCGGCGGCAATTGTCGGACTCAATGACGTACCGGATGCCGGAGATACACTTGTTGTGATGAAAACAGATAAAGAAGTGCGAGAGCTTGCAGAAAAACGAGCAGAATATGACAGGGCGAAGACCCTCTCAAAAAGTACCAAGGCTTCATTGGATGATCTCTCTTCTTTGATTGCAGAAGGACAACTTAAGGCGTTGCCTGTAATTATTAAAGCAGATGTCCAAGGCTCACTTGAAGCAATCAAGGGAAGCCTGGAAAGACTGAGAAATGAAGAAGTAAAAGTAAATATTATTCATGAGGGTGTGGGCGGTGTAACAGAGAGTGATATAACGCTTGCATCCGCAAGTGAACATACTGTTGTTTTGGGATTTAATGTGCGTCCGACAGGAGCAGTGAAGAAAAAAGCCAAAGAACTTGGGGTAGAGATTAAGTCTTATTCTATCATTTATGACTTGCTTGATGATGTTAGAGCACTTCTTGGGGGCATGATGAGTCCTGTAATCAAAGAAGAGGTGACCGGACAGGCAGATGTACGCGAAACATTTGTTGTAGCCAAAGTAGGCACAATCGCAGGCTGTAAAGTTTCCGAGGGTGTGATTACCAGAGGAAGCAAAGCCAGACTTATCCGTGACGGTGTTGTTGTGCATGAAAGCACTATCTCTTCACTGAAACGCTTTACGGAAGATGCAAGAGAAGTAAAAAGCGGATACGAATGCGGGATCATGCTTGCAAACTTCAATGACATGAAACCAGGCGATGTGATTGAAACCTTTAAGAATGTTGAGGAACAAGTAACGCTATGACACATGAAGAGATCAAGCGACATCGTGTAGAGTCGGTGCTGAAAGAGATTATTCCAGAAGCGCTTGCTACGCTCGATGATGAGCGCATTAATGCATTGTTAGTCACTGATGTAGTATGCTCAAAAGGCAGGAGCGATGCGAAGGTTTATCTTGAACCCTCATTTTTAAGTGAAAAAGAACAAAATGAAGCCTTAAGGCAGTTGCGTATTGTTGCTGGATATATTCAAAATCACTGCAAGCAAAGCGAAGGATGGTTTAAGGCTCCGCGTTTAACTTTTGAGTTTGATGACCAGCTGGAAAAAGCTACACGAATCGAAAAGCTTTTTGAGCAGATAACAAACTCAAAAAGCAAAGAGAACAAGGAGCAGCCGAATGAATCTTGAAGCCCAAATAGCAAAAATTATAGAAGCTTACGGCGCGGCATTGTATGATATGGAGGTGGTAACAGAATTTGATGAGACTGTTTTTCGTATCTATATTACGAAGGCCGGGGGAGTGAATCTTGATCTGTGTGCTGCTGTCTCAAACGAGCTTTCTCCTTTTTTTGATGTCCATCCTCCCGTTAGCGGACAATATCGTTTAGAAGTAAGTTCTCCTGGCATCGAAAGAAAGCTGACCAAGCCTATACACTTTAAACATGCGATAGGTGAAAAAGTGAAAATAAAAATACCAGGCCAAGAACGTTTTAAAGGTACGCTTAAAAGCGCGGATGACAATGGAATCATTGTGGAGACAAAAGAGGGCGAGGCCTCTTTTGCTTATGCACAATTGGGAAGTGTTAAAACCTATTTTGAATGGAACAATTAGCGCGAATATCGAGTGTGCGGTATAGGAGGCATATCTATGGATTTGGATGCATTGTATATGCAGTTTGCACTTGATGAAGCTTGGAAATATCAAGGGTTGACCTATCCAAATCCTGCCGTAGGCGCGGTGATCACGGCGGGCGATAAAGTGATTGCAATTGCTGCTCACCAAAAAGCCGGGACCTCCCATGCTGAAGTATTGGCGCTTTTGTGTGCCTATGAGAATATAAGCCAAACATCCCTTGAAATTGACCCTCTTGATGCTCACAAGGCACATGCTTTTCTTTTAAGTCTTCCCTCCGGCTTTTTTAGCCGCTGTACCATTTATGTCACACTGGAGCCCTGTTCGCATGAAGGAAAAACACCGTCGTGTGCGAGCTTGCTTTGTGCTTTGAACCTTCAGCGTATAGTTGTTGCAACCAATGATCCCATTCAAGAGCATAGCGGTGGGTTGCATCAGCTTAAGAATGTATGTTTTGGAGTGCTTCAAAAAGAGGCAGAGGCCTTGCTTGAACCTTTTGTGATATGGCAGAAAAGAGCCTTTGTGTTGTTCAAGATCGCACAAACAAGTAATGGAAAAATCGGCGGAGGATACTTAAGCTCAAAAACATCTTTAAGACATGTGCATTATCTTAGGAGTGTTTGCTCCAGGCTGTTAATAGGAGGCAATACTGTGCGTACGGACAGGCCGACACTGGATTGTCGTTTTATCGAAAAAAGAGCACCGGATGTAATGGTCTACAGCAAAGAAGATTGTTTTGACAGGACAATTCCTTTGTTTGGCGTTCCGGACAGAGAAGTAAAGATCGGCAGTGATTTGCATTTTTTAAATCAGCCCTCTTTTGTGCTTGTCGAAGGAGGGGAAGGAATGCTTTTGGCTCTTAAAGAAAAGATTGATTGGGTTTTAACCTACCAGACACCTAAGCTCTCTGCCAACAATTTAACCTATAATATCGATATGAATTTAAGCTTTTTGCATCAAGCTAAAAAAGATGTAGATTTGATAATATGGAGCAAAAGAATTGACTGAAAAACAACAAAAACAACAAAATATAGTTCATATGTTTAATGAAATCGCTTCTACGTATGATTTGGCCAATAGAGTATTGAGCTTTGGCATTGATAAGCAATGGCGTAAAAAAGGGTGCGACAAAGCTTATGAGCTTTTAGGAAAAAAAGAGTTGACCCAAATAACAGATGTGGCTACCGGAACGGGCGATTTATTGCTTTATTGGCGTGACAGAGCGTTGAAGCATGGCATAAAAGTGAACAAATATATAGGCGTGGATCCATCGGTGGGAATGCTTGAGGTGGCCAAAGAAAAAGTGAATTTTGCTCATTTCCTTGAAGGAAAAGCACAAGCTCTTCCTATAGAGAATGAAGGTACGGATATTATTTCTATATCATATGGTATTCGAAATGTTGTGGATAGGGTTGAGGCACTGCAGGAGTTTAACCGGGCACTTAAGCCAGGAGGAATGGTCGTCATTTTAGAGTTTACCAAACAGGAAAAAAGTGGGTATATTTCTAAGGTAGTGGATTTTTATATGAAAAAAATTCTTCCCGCAATAGGTGGATTTGTCTCCAAAAATTATGCCGCGTATCGCTATTTACCAGATTCTATCGAAGAGTTTTTGACAACCCAAATGTTAGAAAAAGAGCTTTTGGAGGCAGGATTTGAGATGAAGTATACAAAATCTTTTTCTTTGGGAATCTCAACTCTTTTGGTTGCACAAAAACTATAAGAGAGAGGCAAACTTATGTCCTCTTCTTTAATGAGTGTAACCTCTCTCAATACCAAAATCAAATCCCTGCTGGAAGCCACTTTTATGCATATCCTTATAGAGGGGGAAGTGGCTTCTGTTACCTATCATACTTCCGGACACGTGTACTTCTCCATTAAAGATAAAGAGAGTGCGATTAAGTGCGTCATCTTTAAATCAAATGCCAATAAGCTCAAATTTCGCATGGAAAATGGAATGCATATTGTAGTGGAAGGTTCTGTGGGGGTATATACTCCAAGAGGAGAGTATCAATTTTATGCAGTGCATATAGAGCCTTACGGACAAGGAGCATTGGCTTTAGCCTATGAGCAGCTTAAAGAAAAACTTCGTGCCAAAGGGTATTTTGACAGTATCCGAAAAAAACCGATTCCTAAAAATATTCGTAAGCTGGCATTGGTCACGGCCAAAGAGAGTGCAGCATTATATGATATGCTTAAGATTATAGAAAAACGGTGGGCACTGGTTGAAGTGACCATTGTTGATACTTTGGTACAGGGGGAAGCAGCAGTCTCACAGATAACAAGAGCCTTGAAATATGCTGATACACTAAATGCTGATGTGGTTATCCTTGGAAGAGGCGGGGGAAGTACAGAAGATCTTTGGTGTTTCAATGATGAAAATGTGGCTGATGCACTCTATAGGATGAAAACCCCTGTTGTTAGCGCAATAGGACACGAAGTGGATGTCATGATAAGCGATTTTGTGGCGGATCTGCGCGCGCCTACTCCAAGTGCAGCCATTGAAATGATATTGCCGGATGCAAAAGAGATACTTTTTATGCTCGATGATTATGCCCAACGCTACAAACAGATTCTTGAACAAAAGTTGGAGCAAAAGAGACATTTGCTTAAATATTTTGAAGAAATGTTTCTGCGAAGCTCACCTTCTAGGTATCTGGGGGATTTCAGGGAAGACTTTAAGCGCCTTGAAAATGAATTTTACAGAGCCATGCAGTATAAAACGGAACGTTTTCAAAATATGTTGCCTGAATTTCAAAAGAGTTTTGCATACCATATGCATTTTATTTTAAGACAAAAAGAACAACAATGCACCAGTCTTGAAAGACAGCTGGAGATCAAAAATCCGGCACTGTTGTGTAAAAAGGGTTGGGTTCAACTTTCTTGTGACGGAGAGCTTGTTGAGCCTGAAAGCCTTACGATCAATCAGCGGTTCAGTTTAGAAGATGCGAATGT
Source organism: Campylobacterota bacterium (assembly GCA_030836805.1). GTDB lineage: Bacteria > Campylobacterota > Campylobacteria > Campylobacterales > Sulfurovaceae > Sulfurovum. The sequence goes on from JAUPLS010000096.1 coordinate 18,226, forward strand.
TAAAATCGAGGCTGTATGTTTGAGTAAAAAGAGGTATCATTCTTAGAATTGATGCCAAAATATAAAAAAGATTGAAATTTGAATTTGGTTGAAGCCACGATAAAACCCAATAAGAAGTTTTGAGCCAATAGATTTTTTTGTTGCTTTGCGCAAATTTTATAGTTTATTTTAGTGAAACTTTATTATGAAGATTTCAATTTTCGGAAGCATTGTGCTTCCGAAAATGAAAGGTTACATCATGCCGGGCATTCCGCCCATATCCGGCATAGCAGGCCCACGTGCAGGCTCTTCTTTAATATCAGAAACCGTTGCTTCTGTTGTAAGGAGTAAGCTGGCTACGGAAGTAGCATTTTGCAGTGCCACGCGTGCCACCTTAAATGGATCAATAATCCCCGCTTCAAACATATCGACATACTCTCCTGTTGCGGCATTGAATCCCAAGTTGGGAGTATTGCTGTTTGCGACTTTGTCCGCCACCACACCAGGATCAAATCCTGCATTTTGTGCGATCTGTTTCATGGGAGCAGATACTGCTCTAAAAATGATTTCAGCACCTACTTTTTCATCCCCCTCAAGAGAGAATTTAACGGCTTGACTCGCTTTGATAAGGGCAGCACCGCCGCCGATAA